>JAYUVP010000296.1:0-2611 GCA_043753995.1 Fibrobacterota bacterium | reverse complement strand
GCCTCGTCCACGGACGCCTCGTCCACGGACGCCTCGTCCACGGACGCCTCGTCCACGGACGCCTCGTCCGCATTCGCCGACCGGAGCGGCGGGAATCCGGCGGCGGTTTGGGGTGGTGGAGAGGGGCGGCTCCCTTACGGGTTGGCACGGATCAGGCCGGGAGCGGCGACAGCGGCGGCCATGCCGGGTGGAGGCGGGGCAGCGGGTTCCGTGCTGGCATAAGTTCGAATCTGGGGTTAATTCAATATTTTTGCACTACTAAATATCCTTAATTATGGGTAAAATGGAATATTATATGCGATAATTAGAAAATGGATGTATTTATACACTACAGGATGAGCCTGTCTCAACTCGAAAAGGGAGGCCACGCATGTACCCCATCCAGTTTCGAAAGCGCCCCATTACAGCCTACACCCGCCTCTGGGCTAAAGCTGCCCTTGCTGCCTTTTTAGTCATCTTCCAAGCCCATGCGGCGACATCCGTCCCGAACTATGACTATGCCCCCTCCGAAACGGCGGCAGGCGCCGATTTTCGCATGACACTTTCGCCGCTCGCCTTCGACTGCAATACCGAATTCAAGGTTATCGGCGCGGCTGCGACCGATAGTTCGATCAGCCTCACCTTCGTTCATGCGCAGCGCGCGGAGCCTCTTGATTGCAGGGTGGTTCGCATGATTCCGCCGACTTTGGAATTCAAGGTGCCCGCAATCAAGTCCGGAAAATATCAGGTCTATGCCATGGCCTATCCCGGTTGCGCGTTCAATACCGACCCGAATGGACCGGTATGCAAAATCGCCGTCATTCCCGAACTTATCGGCAGCCTCACCGCGAACAGGGGGGCCAATCCAGATGAATTCTGGCATTTGCGCCCGACCAAAACCCCGGCCGGCAAGGCCTTCGATTTCTCGGTGGTGACCTCGCGCTATGGCAATTGCCAGACATCATTTTATGGACAGACAATGCAAGTCGATGCCGACAAGCACATCATCCATTTGAGCTTCGGGGTCGAGCAGAATACCGGCATTGTTTGCATCCAAGATGTGCGACCGCATGGGCCTGCCTTTTCGGCCCCGGCATTAAAAGCCGGAAGCTATCAAGTCCTGGTCTATGAATTGCCCGCCTGCGCCATTCCCAAGGAGCCGAATGGGCCGGCTTGCCTGATTGCCGTTCAGCCGGTCGCCGCGGCGGAATCCCTGTCGGTTTTCAATGAGGCCGATCCTTATCGGCTTGGCTGGTTCGCCCAACCTGCATCGGTTAAGCCGAATGTCGACTTCAGCCTCAGCATTTTGAACTACGCCTATCATCCCTGCGCTTACAACTTTACCCACTCTTCCCTGGTGATAGAGGGCAAAAAAATCTACGCCCGCTTCGCCATCGAAAGCAGCGGCGCCGACATTTGCACCGCCGATATCCGCTCCGGCGGCCCGACCTTTGCGGTCAAAGGCCTGGCTCCCGGCGAATATCAGATCTTCGTTTCTACTCCGCCGGCCTGCCTTTACCTGGCCCAGCCTTGCGAAATGGCCGAGCCCGCTCCCGCGCTATCCGACACCTTGCAAGTCTTATCGGCGACATCCTTGGCGCATCGCGAAGTCAGGGCGGCCGAAGGCGGCGACGCGGGATATTCCGCCTGGCTGGGTCGAACGGGGTTTGAGGCGGGGAAAGGTCGCGATGACCGTCGAAACCTGACGGGGCGCCGACTGCGATAGTCGCGGACAGGCCGGAGGATCCGGCTCCGCGATCAAATCCCCGTGCGGATCACGTTAAGCGCCAGCTTATGGAACAGAGTGGGATTCTCCGCCGGTTTCCCCAGGTTTTCCAAGGTAAGGCCCGCTGCCAAGCGCTTGTGATTGCTGGAACACCAGTGCAGGGAATAGGCCTCGGCCGGCAGGGCCGGGGCGGGACCGTAGAAAAAACGATAGGTTTGGCTGGGCGGGATGAAATAGAACTGATCGGCATCGCAGCGATGCATATGCGCGGCCGCATCCGTGGCCCAGGTGCGGTTCATCAGGATAGGACCTAGCGCGTACCGGATCTTGGGATCGGTTTCCGGCACCAGGGCGATGGCGCGGCCGAAGAAGGCGCTGCCGGCTTCGCAGCCCAGCACGGCATTGTTGAGCTTGCGCACGCTCCAATACCGCATCAAGGCCCGGTTCACGCCGTTGATGGGAGCCGCGTCCCCCAGGTATTTGCAATTCCAATAGGAGAGATAATAAGAGAGGCCGAAACAGGCTCCCGCGGGGATGATGCCGGGTTTGAAATGGCCGGATACGCGATCGTCATCGTAGCGGAACACGGTTTCCTCGCCGATAAAGGCGGGATGCGCAAGCAGGGGCCGGTAATCCCGCACGGTGACGGTATCGAAATCGATGTAAATGCCGCCTTCCCGGTATAGGATGAGGTAGCGCAGGATGTTGCTGCGACCGGCCGGATAGCCGGAGGAAATACCCTCGAGGACGGGAGCCACCTTGGCCATGGCGGGGGGGAGGGAAGCCAGGAGCGAGGGTAAATCGATGGCCTGAAAGGCGACTTTCGCCTGCAGGGCCCGCCAATCCGCGTTGTCCGGCGGATTCTCGTAATGGATGGTGACTTTAGCCCCGGGGTTGGTTTGCAGG
>JAYUVP010000295.1:0-7855 GCA_043753995.1 Fibrobacterota bacterium | reverse complement strand
CCTTCACCGACGGTATCGCCTTCGCGCCTGACGGCTCCTTACGCATCGCCAAAGTGCTCTCCGGACCCGACTCTCCCCTGCTCGCCTTGCGCGCCGCCTTGGGTTTAGCCGTGAACCAAGCCTTGCCGCCATGCGAGGTGCGCTTGGGGAGCACGCTGGCCACCAATGCCCTCCTTGAGAGAAAAGGCCAGCCCCATGCCATGCTCATCACTCGTGGCTTTGCCGATGCCCTAATCATCGGCCATCAACAAAGGCCCGAACTATTCACCTTGCGCATCCATAAGCCACCTCCCTTGGCCACGCAAGTGCTTGAAGTGGAAGAGAGAATGGGGCCGGAGGGCCAGGTCGAAATTCCCTTGGATAAGGCCGCTTTGCGCCAAGGATTGCAAAATCTTTTTGACCAAGGCTATCGCTCCTTGGCCATAGTCCTGCTGCATGCAACCCGCAACCCCTCGCATGAACTTGTCATCGGCGAAATGGCGCTTGAAATGGGGTTCGAATATGCGGCGCTTTCGCATCAAAGTGATCCTGCGCCTGGGCTTATTGAACGAGGGCAAACGACTTGTGCCGATGCCTATTTGACGCCTATGATTCGTAGCCACCTACGAGGCTTTCAAAGTCAATTGCAAGACTCACGTCTTCTCTGCCTCCAGTCCAATGGCATCCTGAGCGATCCGGAAAAATTCCGTGGCCAACATGCCTTGCTCTCTGGCCCGGCTGGCGGCGGACTCGCTTGTCAAGCCTTGGCAAGGAGGCTGGGTTTGAAGCAAGTCATCGGCTTCGACATGGGAGGCACTTCCGCCGACGTTTCTCGCTGGCAAGTCGATGCCGAGGCCGATCGTGAATATGGCCAAAAGGTGGCCGGTCTTCGGCTGCGCATGCCCAGCCTAGCCATACATACCGTGGCCGCGGGGGGTGGCTCTCTTTGTCGCATTGTAGGCGGTCGCTTGCTGGTTGGGCCAGAAAGCGCGGGCGCCTATCCCGGCCCGCTTTGCTATGGGAGGTCACAAGACGGTCACGTAGCGCTCGCGAGTCGGCTGACCATCACCGACATCAATTTGTTTTTAGGCCGCCTACGGGAATCCAATTTTCCTTTTCCCTTGCATCGTGACGCGGTGGAAAAAGCCTTGCACGAACAGGTGCTGCTGGCCCGCGAACAGGGAATGCCCGAAGCCACGTCCGAATCCCTGGCCTTGGGGTATAGACATATCGTCGATCAGGCCATGGCTCAAGCCATTCGCGAGGTCACTCTTGCCAAAGGCCGCGAAGTCGCTGGCCACACCCTCATCGCCTTTGGTGGTGCTGGAGGCCAACATGCCTGCGCCGTCGCCGAGGCACTCGGACTTAGCCACGTAATAGTGCCTCCCCTGGCTGGCTTGTTTTCGGCCTTAGGCATGTCGCAGGCGAATCAAGGTTGGGAAGGCGCTCAGTCCTTGCCCAATTTGGCTCTGAGCGCGTCGTCCTTTGCCGAGACTGAAAAAACATGGCTGCGTTTGGAAGGCGAAGCAAGCTTGGCCTTGCCGAATCAATCCCTTAAAATCATGCGGTACCTCGATTTGAGGTATGTCGGATCCGACTCACCTCTAACTCTGAAATGTGTGGCCGGGCGCAACGCCAAAGATTGGCTTCATGCGTTCGAGTGCGAACATGAAATGGTATTCGGATATCGTCACCAGGATCGCGGAGTGGAGATTTCCGCAGCGCGCCTTACGGCCGAAACCGATGGAAACCAGCCATGGCCCGAATCGGCGCCTAGGTTTCGGGACACGACAAATACTATCCCTCAACCTGATACGGTTTGGCTAACCGTCAAGGGTCGCCAAACCGTGCCGGTAATGCAGCGCGAAATCCTTTCCGTGGATTGGCAGGGCATGGGCCCCGTCCTTATGCTCGACGCCACGGGAACGACCGTCATCGAAGAGGGGTGGAAGGCACGACTCGATAGGGAAGGTAACCTACACATGACTTCCATTGTACCGCCATCGCCAGCTTTGGCAGCAGGGCCCGCCGAGTTGACTTTGTTTCATGCAGCTTTCATGGGCATAGCCGAAGACATGGGTCGCGTACTCCAGCGCACCGCCATCTCCACCAATATCAAGGAGCGTCTCGATTTTTCTTGCGCTCTCTTCGACCGTGAAGGCCGACTAGTGGCCAATGCTCCGCATATTCCCGTGCATCTGGGTGCCATGGGAGAAAGCGTACGCCATGCCATGGCCTCTCACTTGAAATGGCATCCGGGAGACTGTATCGCCACCAATCATCCAGGCAAGGGCGGTTCGCATTTGCCCGATATCACCTTGATAAGCCCGGTTTTTCCGCCAGAGGAAATCGAAGGCAAACCTGCTTTTTTTGTCGCCAATCGCGCCCACCATGCCGATATTGGCGGCAGCGAACCCGGTTCCATGCCAGCCGCATCGACATCGCTTTCCGAAGAAGGCGTTTTGCTCGACGCCCTGCTCTTGGCAATGGATGGACAATTCGACGAAGAGGCTTTTACCACCGCGTTTGAGTCGGGTCCCTGGCCAGCTCGAAACTTGGGTGATAACCGCTCCGATTTGCAGGCGCAATTGGCCGCCAATGCCGCAGGAAGGCGCGGCCTTTTACGCCTTTGCGCCGAGCAAGGTGCGGATCGGGTGAAGGATTTGATGCTGCGCTTGCGGACCAATGCCGCCGAACAAACCCGAGCAGCCTTGCGCCAATGGGGCAATAAAACAGCCACCTTTTCCGATGCTCTCGATGATGGGTCTCCTATTTGCCTTGCCCTCACCGCCGACAATGGCCGTTTGCTTGTCGACTTTTCCGGCACCGGACCCGCCCTTTTCAATAACCTGAATGCACCCTCGGCGGTGGTGCGGTCCTGTTTGCTTTATGCCTTACGATGCCTCATCAACGCGCCCATGCCCTTGAATGAGGGTTGCCTGCAAGACGTCACATTAAGGTTACCTGAAGGCTGTTTGCTACGGCCACCCGAAGGCTATGCCGTGGTCGGAGGCAATGTGGAAACCTCGCAAAGAGTGGTCGATGTTTTACTCGGCGCCTTCGGTTTGGCGGCTGCCAGCCAAGGCACCATGAACAATGTCACCTTTGGAAACCAAGACTTTGGCTATTACGAAACCCTGGGCGGCGGCGAGGGGGCAAGCTCAGGACATCCTGGTTGCAGCGCCGTACATACCCATATGACCAATACCCGACTCACCGATCCAGAAATACTGGAGCAACGCTATCCCGTGCGCGTGGTGGAATTCGGCCTCAGGCATGGGTCGGGCGGCCCAGGTGAATTTCGTGGAGGGGAAGGCATGGTGCGGCAATACCGATTTTTGCGGCCGCTGCGCTTGTCCCTACTCACCCAGCGCCGCAGACTTGCTCCCTGGGGCGCACAAGGAGGGGGCGACGGTAAATCTGGCCGTAACCTGTATAAGACGGTGGCCGGCGAGTGGCGGGAATTGCCCGGGTCCGTGAGCTTCAGCGTTGAGGCTGGGGACGAATTGCGTTTGGAAACCCCTGGCGGCGGAGGTTGGGGGAAGGCCAGCACTTCCAACTAATCATTTGATTGCAAAGACGTGCATCCATCGACCTAGGGCATTCACCCAAGGCCAATTCGCCTTGCGATTGAATTCGGGGGCGGCAAGGCCGCGATGCGAAGGCCGAAAAGTGGAGCGAATAGGCAGGCCTTCCTTTTCTACGACCCAAATATTCTGAAATTTCACCGGATCGCCATGGGCTTGAAAGCGAAGTGGGCCTTTGCCCGAACCCACGACATCGCCCAATAAGGTGTTTCGGGGCAATTCCCGATTTTCGTGAATGAGGACACCGTTCAGCTTTACCGTGACTAAAGCAGAGCGAATTTGAGTTTTACCGTCGGCGCTGAATTCGGCGGCGGTGAAATCCAAGTCATAGGTTTGCCAGCGGAGTGGCGGAAAGGACATGTTCAGGCGAGGCGCGGCCATTTCAAAAAAGGCACCGCATTCCCGCATCGCGGTCACCGCATCGCCACGAAGGAAGTCAAGGCCAAAGGAATCAAGGATTTGCAGTTCGTATCGACCCTGCAAATAGATGCCACTATTGCCTCTTGCTTGGCCGGTGCGATCGGGCATGAAAGGCACCAAGAATTCAAGATGCAGGCTGAAGCTGCCGAAAGTGCTAAGGGTGGCGGCGCCGGAAGATGCCGAACCTTGGGGAAGGAGAAGACCGCTATCCAAGACCGCGGAGCCATTCACGAAGGAAGACAAATCCTTGCCATCGAAAATCACCTTGGCCATAGGTGGAGGCGTCAAGCCCAAGGTGGCGCTCTTTCGTTCCACCTTGCTAAATGCAAAAGATTCGCCTTGAGGTGTTTTCCCCTTCAAGCTTAAACCATTGGCCATAAGAGTCACGGAATAAGAACTCGCTCCTTGCGCTGCGAAAACAATGCTATCACCGACCAATGTTCCACTTTGCTCGACGCGTGTCTTTTCATCCCAACCCGCCCCGGGCAGTCCACCGGACAAAATGACGGCCGAGAAAGCACCTTGACCTTTGGCCACGACTTGAATGCCAAGCTTCACTCCGGAGCTATCGCTAATACCAGCATATTCTCCCTGAAATTTGAAATCCGAAGCCAGGTCCAGGGTGACCGTCGGAGCGGCTTGGCAAGCCTGGTTTAGGGGCAAGGCAAAGAGCCATATCCAAGCTCGGGGAAGGAGTAGGCCAAGGATCAAGCGGGAAATTTTCATGATGAGCCCTGGTTTCCGTAGGCATAAGGTATCCTGGCGAATCCCAACACCCAAGGCGATATTGATCCAATTTCGAGTCTGCCAGGAAAAATCACAAGCCCTAATGTCCACGATGTCGAGATGGAAACCGTCTTAATCATAGCCCCCGCGTAACGGAAAGGGAAACCACCTAGGGCACAGGAATTCTGGAGCCTAGGTGGCCCCATATCGATGATATGCCTAAAATGGGCCATTCAATAATGATTCGCATAAAAAAGTTTTTGATAGCCACCCTTTTGATGGGTTGGATAAACCCGTCAGAAAGCCTAGCGGTAAGCCAGACTCCATCACTGGAAGGGTTAGCTACGGGTAGACGGATTCATCCATGGTGTCCGAAATCCTTAGGTATGTGTTGGAATCTGACATAAGAATCGATTCAACTCATTGACCTGCATATCCCTGGGTGATTCTTGCCTTTGCCGCGGAGAGTCGCATGATGAACCTTGGGTATACCGCTTAGAAAAGGATCAGATTCAATACTATCGCACGGTTTTTGATAATGTCGAAGAGATCACAATTATTTTTGGAGCGAAAAACCGCTAGCCCTGAGGCAATCACTTGCTAACCATAAAATGAACCGACAAAACTTGCTTCAAGGATTCCGGATCGATGGCAGGCAAGGCATACAACCCTCTACCCGCTATCGAGTCCTGTCAGGGCACCTGGGAACTGAGCGCAACGGAGGTGGTAAAACCCCCACTCTTTGCACTCCCCCCGTGAAACACATCACTCCAAATAGGTATAGCCGTAAAGGCCGGACCGGTAAATGGCGAGAAATTCCTTGCCCTCTTGCGGTGAAATACGGCCTTCCTTGACGCAACCGGCCACCCAGGTCTCTAAATCGCGCACCAGTTTTTTCGAGGAGAATTGCACATAGTCGAGCACGTCAGCCACGGATTCTCCGTCAATGATTTGCTCGATGCGCCAGCCGCCATTGCCATCGCATTCCACATGCACGGCATGAGTATCGCCAAAAAGATTGTGCAAATCGCCCAAGATTTCCTGATAGGCTCCGACGAGATAGACCCCGAAAAAATAAGGCTCGCCGGGCTTTAGAGCGTGTACCGGTAAGGTGCGGGAAAGCTCTCCTTGGCGAATAAAACGATCGAGCTGACCATCGCTGTCGCAAGTGATGTCTTGCAAGGTGGCATTGTTCGCCGGTTCTTCATCGAGTCGCTGCAAAGGCATGACCGGGAAAATCTGATCGATGGCCCAGGCATCGGGCAAAGATTGGAAAAGCGAAAAATTGCAGAAATATTTTTGAGCCAAAAGCTTGCCAAGGTTCTTGACTTCGAAAGGAGGGCTTTTCGCTTCTGAGGCGATTTGATGCACCTTGTCAGCCACCGACCAAAACAGCCTTTCCGTCATGGCCCGCGTGCGCAGGTCGACCAAGCCGATACTGAACCGGTCGAGCACGTCTTCGCGGATTTGCAGGGCATCATGCCAGAATTCCAGCATGGTATTGTTGCTCAAGTTTTTGAAAATGGCATACAGGTCGCGCACCGATTCATGGGCATCTTCTCCGATAGGATAATCGGTCTCATTCCAAAAAGGCTGGCCTGCTGTTTCCAGCACATTGAAAACCAAAATGCTGTGATGCGCAGTCAAGGCGCGACCCGATTCGGCAATGATATTGGGATGAGGCATGCCACATTTATTCGCTGCCTGCGCCAGGGAATAGACCACGTCATTGGCATATTCCTGTATGGTGTAATTCACCGAATTGGCACCCGCGCTGCGTGTGCCGTCATAGTCGACGCCTAGGCCTCCGCCGACATCGACGAATTCAACGCCTAAGCCCATTTGCTGAAGTTGTATGTAAAACTGGGCTACCTCGCGCAAGCCGCTTTTGATCTTGCGGATATTGGTGATTTGCGAACCCAGGTGAAAGTGTATCAGCTTAATGCAAGGGGCCATGCCTTCAGCCAAGGCGAATTCGATGGCATCCAGGAGCTCGGAGCTATTGAGGCCAAACTTGCTTTGATCGCCGCCACTCTCTTCCCATTTACCGCTGCCCGAGCTCGCCAGCTTGATACGAATGCCGATATTTGGCTGAATATTATGCCGGGCTGCGACATTTTTGATGAGGCGAAGCTCATTGAGCTTTTCCACCACCAAGAAAATGCGCTTGCCCATTTTCTGGGCCAACAAAGCCAATTCGATGAATTCCTCATCCTTATAGCCATTGCAGATGATGAGCGATTCGGGATTGTCCATGATGGCCAGGACGGCATGCAATTCGGGCTTACTGCCGGCTTCTAGGCCGATATTGAATTTCTTGCCGTGCTGGACCATTTCTTCGAGCACGGGGCGCTGCTGGTTCACCTTGATCGGATAAACGTTATAGCACTTGCCCTTGTAATCGAATTCCTTGCCAGCGCTGTCGAAGCACTGGGAGATCTGCTCGATGCGGTGATCGAGAATGTCGGGAAACCGCAACAGCACGGGAGAGCTGACATCCCGCAAGATCAGCTCGTCGAGCACTTCCTTGAGGTCGATTTGCGGACCTTTGTCCTTAAGAGGAGCGACCACGGCATGGCCCTTCTCATTGATGTCGAAATACCCAATGCCCCATCCGCCAATATTGTATAACTCGCGGGAATCTTCGACGCGCCATTTTCTCATAGGGTGGGGAAAGATAGACACCCCGGGGGCAAACCGACCTGGATTCCGCCGAGTCTAACCTGCTAGGGCCACCCCGGGGGCATGGCGTAACCCCTTCGCAACATTCCAGGCTTAGGGGCGGGTCCACTTAACGGCCTACCGGGACTCTCTCGGGGCCTCTTTATTGCCATTTCGGCTAAGGGTCCCGGCACACCCTAAAAGGCGACGCAAGAAAGGTGTCGGTTTTCTTAACGGGACATGCGCGCTACGAATCCTGGAGGAGTCGGTCACCGGCAGGGAACGGTAGCATGCATGGTAAGGAGGGATTGAATCCTATTCTGAATCCTTACTTCGCGCAAGCGGAAACTCCTATTTTTTCCGGTTTTTCTTGGTTTTTCTGGCTAAAGTCGAGTGAGTGCAAACCGGTGTATAGGTAACCGACACATTTCCTCCCCCCGTCCCATGGGTGTTTCGGGAACATGCGCAAGACGTTGGTTGAC
>JAYUVP010000294.1:0-24427 GCA_043753995.1 Fibrobacterota bacterium | reverse complement strand
GCTCAACCAGAACACCGGTCCGCTTGAAAACTTCCAGGAGATTCCGACCATGGCCAAAGCCAAAAAAGCCGCCAAAACCGCCAAGAAAACCACCGCCCCCAAAAGCAATGATTTACGCGTGGGCGAAATGCTGAGAAAGGCCCGTGAGACAGCCAATATTTCCCAAGAGGAATTGGCCATGCGCCTGAAAACCAAGCGTACCGCCATTTCACGCATTGAAAATCACGCCGATGACATCAAGGTTTCGACCCTGGACCGCGTGGCCAAAGCACTTGGAAAAGAATTGAAAATCAAGATCGGCTAAAAACCGACGTTAAACACATCTTCCGCCGAATGGCTTTCCATTCGGTTTTCTGGTTGCGTACTTTTTTCTGCGCTTTTTGCTTGCTCCTTGCCGTCTATTGGGTAAAATGAAAACTCTCATGAGGAGGGCTTTTCTTGCGGATTTCCCAGCTCTTTTGCGGGTATTTACCCAGCCCTAGGCGAAATACTGGCTTAGGCTCTCTTGCCATTCTTTGCCTTTTGTGCCTGTCTTTAGCTACCCATGCGGAGCGTAAGCCTGTGGCCTTGGGCTTAGTGGGCGGCGTCACAGGCTCAACGCTTTGGGGCAAGGACATCCATGAATTCGAAACCCATATTTGGGTGACAACCGGATTAACCCACGCCTTTCACCTCCCCGCCTTTCTGGGCATTGAAGCCGACCTGCTTTACGTCAATAAAAACGGGACATTTCGGCACGAAGACGCCGAAGATACGGTCCAAGTCAATCAACTCACGGCCCATGTCCTTGAAATCCCCCTCCTGCTTAAAGTGACCGTGCCCACGGAGTCCGAAGTGCAGCCGGTTTTTTATGGAGGCTGGTCCTTCGCTTATTGGCTCAGCAAGAGTTTTACCTCGGAAACCATTGCTATTAGCGAGTCGGGTATGATAGTCCCGATGGAAGAAACTCCGCAAATTACCAAGGAAAACCTACCGACTTGGGAACAATCCCTTATCATAGGCGGAGGGGTTGAGTGGGGTCTCGGTACGTTTCAACTGCGGTTTTCGCTAGGGCAAAACTCAATAGATGAATCGGGCACGCTAGATGTCAAAACCGTGATCACCACGGTCATGGCCGGCTTTATTTTTTGAAGAATTTCCCAAACCAACTGAAGACAGGAATCAAGGTCAATACCGCGCCGACCAGGGCGAAAGCTATTCCCATGGCGACCTTGAGCAGGGGACGAGTTAATCCATCGGACTTTCTCTCCACTATGCAATCTTGCACGTGTTCGCCATCCCAGAATACGGTGACCGTGTCGCCGACCTTGTAGGGTTTAAGCCTCATGTCCCAATAACTTTTCGGACGTGGCAAATCTTCATAGGATAATCGCCATCCCCATACACTTTGCCCATTAGGAAAATACTCGAAGAGAATATCAGGATAGTGATCGTCTAGGGATTCCGAGGTGTCGCGACGCACGGCCACCTTGAGCCACCGGGCAGGCATAACTTGATAACTGGATAAATGCATCAGCTTGGAGACTTGTTTAAAATCTTCCTGAGCGGAGCGGGCCCCCATCACAAGAAAAAGCAAGCCAGCCCCGAAAGAAAGCCACAATACGCCGCCGGGAATTCGGGAAGCTTCATTTCCCTCTTCTGCCGCCGCCTCGCCGCGCGAGGAAGGTCGATATTTCGCATTCATCGCGAGATTTCCTTAAGGGCTGGTAGCCTGACTACCGGGGTAGCGCCGAGAATACGGATCTTCTGCCGATGCATGGATGCTACAATATAGCCCGAACCGGAGCTTCATGTTTCTTTCACGCAAAACCCATCCCCATTGGAAAAGACGAGGCAGGCGCGCCGTCCTAGCAACCGGGGACCCTTTTGTTCTCGCCCAATCGCATACGCATTGGTGGCTACGCCGACTTATTTTCGCCGGATTAACGACAGCATTTTTAGCGGTGGTGGGTGTCCTGGCCTTGGTCGCCTATGAGATCAATACCGGGGCATTCTCCGCTCGCTACTTCACCCCTTGGGCCCGTCAAATGCAATTTGGACTGGGCCCAGGAACGAGCCCTCGCTTGATCTTGCCAGCCCAAGGTCCGTCAGATGAAAGGCGGGGCTATACCCAATTGTCCTTGCTGAGCCCCCTTTTAAAACGCAAAGGGTTTGAGTTGCGAGACCAGGCTCGCTTTTCTCAAGCCATGATGCATGCCGTGCAGGACGGCCTTTACGCCACCTATCCCGAAAAAACCCAGGCGGGGTTACGGCTGCTCGATCGCGAGGGGCATTCCCTATACGAAGTGCGCTACCCCCAGCGCTGCTATTTGTCCTATGACTCCATTCCGAAACCAGCTGCGCAGGCTTTGCTCTTCATTGAAAATCGCAGCTTGCTGGATTCAAGTCGCCCGTCGCTGAACCCCGCCATCGAATGGGGCCGGTTCCTGCATGCCTTGGTGAATTATGGGCGACGGAAATTGGGCCAGAATGTCGATGTCGCCGGTGGCAGCACCCTTGCCACCCAAATGGAAAAATATCGGCATAGCGGCGAAGGCGTCACCCTTAAGCCAGAAGACAAAATTAGGCAAATGATTTCAGCGAGCTTGCGTGCCTATCAAAGCGGGCCCAATACCTTGGACGCCCGCAAGCGTATCCTGCTCGATTATGTGAATACCGTTCCGTTGGCGGCGTTACCGGGCTATGGAGAAGTCAATGGGTTGGGCGATGGCCTCTTAGCCTGGTATGGCGTCCCGGTAGATAGCGTCAATGCGCATTTACGGCATCCCCAGGGTCGCCCCAACGCGGCCGGAATTGACAGCGGCGCCGACATGCGGCATATGGGCGAGGATTTTAGGCGCATTCTGCATTTGTTCATCGCGCATCGCCGTCCCAGCGGGTACTTATTGCAGAATCGCGATGCCTTGCAATCCATAGGCGAAAGCCATTTGCGTCTGTTGGCGAATCAAGGCGGCATCGCGCCGCAATTGCGCGACGCCGCCCTGGATGCCAAGCCCGTTTTGCTTCGGCGCGCAGCTCCTTTCCAACCCATAGACTTCGCGGAAAGGAAGGCGGTGAATGGCGTGCGCGCCCGCCTGCTCGATGTGCTTGGTTTGCCTCGCTTATACGATTTGGACCGATTAGACTTAACCGTCACCACCACCTTGGACCGATCCACTCAGGAGCAGGTCTCCGAAGTACTTCGGAACCTGGCCAATCCGAAATATGTGGCCGCATCCGGTTTGAACTCGTTTCGATTGCTGGAAAAAGGGGATCCCAGCCAGGTCATTTACAGCTTCACGCTTTATGAACGCGTAGGCGGTTTTAATTTGCTGCGCATACAGGCCGACAATCTCGATCAGCCCTTCAGCATCAATGAAGGCGTCAAGCTCGACCTGGGTTCGACGGCCAAATTGCGGACTCTGGTGCACTACCTGGAAATCATGGCAGACTTGCATCGCCGCTATTCCTCGGTACCAGCGGAGACATTGAAAACCCAGGCTGAAAGCGGGCCGGATGCCCTTTCGCGTTGGGCCGCCGATTGGCGCGCACATGCGGCCGACACCAGCTTGACGGCGCAATTGAATGCTGCCCTCGACCGGAATTATTCGGCAAGCCCCAAAGAAACTTTTTTCACCGGCGGCGGCCTTCACACCTTCGTTAATTTTGATACTCGTGACGATCGAAAAATTTTGACCGTACGTGAGGCCCTGCGCAATTCCGTGAATTTGGTTTTCATTCGTATGATGCGCGATTTAGTGAATTATCACCTGACCCATGGACCTGGCGCCGATGTGGCCATGGGCGACACGGCCAATGCCGCCAATCGCCAACATTATCTTGCCCTATTTGCCGAGCGTGAAGGCTTGGAATTTTTAAGCGGGTTTTACAAGCGATTTCGCGATCGCGACTCCATTCCTCCACGCGTGCAACTCTTTCATGCCTTGCGCAGGTCCCCCAAGCGAATGGCGGCTGCTTGGCGCTACCTCGAACCGGAGGCCCCCAGCGACAGTTTTGTGGCCTTTGTGCGCAAGGAACTCGAAGATTCAGGCTATGCACGCAAAACCCTGGAAGGAGCCCTGCAAAGAGTCGGAGACGTGTCTCGTTATACTCTGGCCGACTGGGGCTATCTCGCCGGCGTGCACCCCTTGGAGCTTTGGCTCGCGGGTTATTTGCACCAAAACCCCGGCCAAATCTGGGCCAATGTACGCGAACAAAGCCGGGAAAAAATCCAATCCACCTATCAATGGCTATTCCGCACGCGCTACCGTAGCGCCCAGGACATTCGCATCAAAACTGTCATGGAGTCCGAGGCCTTTCTCGCCATCCATAAGGCTTGGAAACGTCTAGGTTACCCCTTCCCTTCCCTGGTGCCATCCTTGGCGACCTCTATAGGCAGCTCGGCTGACCGGCCCGCCGCCCTCGCCGAATTGCTGGGGATATTGCAGAACGATGGCCTACGCCTTCCCGCCGTTGCCGTGCGGCGACTGCATTTCGCCGAAGGTACGCCGTATGAAACCGTTTTCACGCGAGCCGATTCCACAGAAGAAAGAGTATTACCTGCCGAATTGTGCCAGGTACTACGCCCAGCCTTGACGGACGTTGTGGAAAAGGGGACGGCGGCGCGAGGCAAGGGTGCCTTTCCCCTTCCAGACGGCACGTGGATACCCTTGGGCGGCAAAACCGGTACGGGCGATCAGCGCTTTGAAACGACGGATAAACGGGGCAAGGTAACCGAATCGCGAGTCGTAAACCGCACCGCAACTTTCGCTTTCTTTCTTGGAGAACGTTTTTACGGAGTACTGACTGCTCATGTGGAAGGCGAAAAAGCAGCTCGTTTCGGTTTTACCAGTTCCTTGCCTGTATCCATACTACGACTGATGTCTCCCAGCCTCATGCCTCTTCTTACGTCGCCTCCTGCCGAAGCCAATACCAGCCAATTTACCGTGGCTGCGCCATTGCCAGGCATGGCCGACACCAGTCTGGCCATGGCCTGGCGACCTTGATGAAACCGAGGCGCTCAGGGCTATGAAAAGGATTTTCCAACGACTTTATATTGCAAGCCTTGCACAAAAACGAAGGCGGGTATAATCGGCAGTCCAACGACCGTCCGCATCGCAGAGGTGAGGCTTTAAGTCGGCCTGGACTTCATCGAGAAAATCACTTCTTTGCTCCTGTGGTAAAACCGACGTGAAGGTGAGGGCGAAGGTCTCCAACCATCCTTTGACTTCGCCTGGCAAAGCCGTGGGCCTCGGAACCACCTCGCAATAGTCGACGAAAAAGCCACCGGCTTCCAATCGGGCGCGGTATTCCCGTGCAGCAGGGAAATACCAGGGATTCAAGACGGCAAAATCGAAACCGCGACGCGCCAGGGCTTGGCTCAGTGCCTGGCATATCATCGCCACGCAATGTTCACCGCCGAATTCTCCTACGAAGCGTCCACCCGGCTTGAGTACTTGCGACACTGCGGTGATTACGGTATCGGGATCTTGTATCCAATGCAAGGTCGCATTCGAGAATACCGCATCAAAGGCACTTGCGAATTCCGGTACCTTGCCGATACTTCTCGCGTCAAGCAGTCGAGTGTCGAGTCCAAGCTTTCGCGCGGCCTCCACCAAGGAAGGACTGGAATCAACACCGATGATGCGACCCACCTTTTCGGCCAGGCGCGCCGTCAAATAGCCATCGCCGCAACCGAGGTCGAGGAGGCTTTCCCCGGCTTTTGGGGAAAGCAGTTGCACTATGGCCTCCGTTAGCTCGGGCACGAAGCGCGCATGATGCGCATAAGTTTCGGCATTCCAGGTTTGCTGTGACATATTTTAAATCCTTTACGATTTGAGGGAAAGAGCGGAGCCATGGCGGTTTGGGAAAACCGCCGCCATGGCCAGAAAATGAAAGGGGAAGCGCTAGGTGGCTAGCAGCTTGTAGTGAATGCCATCCATGAGGGCGAGCCAGCTGGCCTCGATAATATTGCCGCTGACGCCCAAGGTTCCGTAAGGTTCTTCACCCGGCCTATCGTGATCGAGAAAGCGCATGGAGACGCGCACGGCGGCACCCGTGCCTTTATGCGTGTCGAGCACGCGCACCTTAAAATCCACGAGTTCAATACGGGCCAATTCCGGAAAGAAACGCAAGAGCGCCTTGCGCACGGCGGTGGCCATGGCATCAACCGGGCCATTGCCTTCAGCGGCGGTATGCTCGATTTGATCTCCGACTTTAAGCTTGATGGTGAATTCGCTGGTCACCTCGCCATTGGGGCGCTTCTCTTCAGTAGAACGAAATCCCAAAAATTCAAATCGATCGCGAAAATGGCCAAGATGTCGGCGGGCCATGACTTGAAAGCTGGCTTCCGCGGCTTCAAAGTGCCAACCCGCATCCTCTTTCTGTTTCATCTCCGACAGGACAGCAGCCACTTCAGGGCTTCGTTTGTCGAGGTCAGGCTGCAAATTGCGAATCTTGTCCCAGACCAAGGAAGTGCCGCTTTGATTGCTTACCAGGAAATCGCGATCATTGCCGACTAGTAGGGGGTCGATATGCTCAAAGCTACGGGCCACCTTGAGAACCCCATCAATGTGAGCGCCACCTTTATGCGCAAAAGCTGCCTCGCCGACATAGGGCTGCCTAATGTCATCGGATAAATTGGCGATCTCATCGATGGCCAAAGACAGGGCACGCAAGCCTTTCAATTGATCGGGAGGTACCACCGGCATGCCCATTTTGAGCTGAAGATTCGGGATGATGACGGTGAGATTGGCATTGCCGCATCGCTCGCCAAAGCCATTGATCACCCCCTGCACCTGACGTGCTCCGGCGCGCACTGCCGCCAAGGTATTCGCCACGGCCACTCCGGTGTCATTGTGAACATGAATGCCGATTTCGCATCCCATTTCCTTTTTCACCAAGGCCACAACGGTTTCCAATTCCCAAGACAAAGCCATGCCGCCATTGGTATCGCAAAGGACGAGACAATCGGCCCCTCCCCGCTTCGCCGCCCGCAATGCGGCCAAGGCATACTCGGGATTGGCCTTGTAGCCGTCGAAGAAATGCTCGGCGTCATACACCACTTCCTGAGCTTTCTGCTTGAGATAGGCCACGGTGTCGTGTATCATGCGCAGGTTTTCATCCAGGGTAGTGCGTAACACCTCGGTTACATGCAAATCCCAGCTCTTGCCGAAAATAGTGAGCACGGGGGCTAGCGATCCCACCAAATGCTTTAGCACCGGATCATTTTCAGGAGCGAGGCCGGGACGGCAAGTGCTGCCGAAAGCGGCGATGCGCGCATTCTTCCAGGTCATGGCCTTGGTGCGCACGAAAAATTCCATGTCGGTGGGATTGGTGGGATTGGGCCACCCGCCTTCGATATAGTCAACGCCGAAGGCATCCAGCTTGCGGGCAATGGCCAGTTTGTCTTCCAGGGAAAAGCTCAAACCCTTGGCCTGATTGCCGTCGCGCAGGGTGGTGTCGTATATCGTGACTTGCTTGCTCATTTTGGACCTGTCAGGTTTAACTCAAAGCATTTGGCAGGATTCGGTACAAAAACAAAAAGCCCGCTCGGTGAGGAGCGGGCTTGTCGTTAGCGGCGAAACAACGCCTCGACTATCCGCTCCTACCGGAGAAGGGGATAATTCGAATAATCAGGTTGCCGCCGAAGGATTTCATGCTGATTCAAGTATAACACAACTTCGATTTCACGCGAATGAGAAAATCGGTTTCCATTCTGGTTTGACTCCCTTATAGCCAATCCGTGCTATGTAAGCGCGATTCTATGCCGTTTTCCTGAATTTGGCGCTCAATCCAGCCCTGCCAATCTGGGGGAAAGCCTGTGCCGCTGTCCTCGACCTGGCTTTGGAAATTGGGGAAAACCCGCTGCCTGTCCCAAATTGGCCGCGCCCCTGGGAAAAGATTGAAACGCCACCGTTGGTCGCCGACGTAACCGACGAGATACCATTCCTCATGTTGCGGCGAAGGCAAGGTCAGGGCAAAAACGGTGTCTCGGCCGTGACTTTTCAAAAGGGAATTCCCCTCGGCCCCCAGACCGGCGTGCACATCGAGTTGGTCCAGAAGCGTTGCCGTCAAATCATAGGTGGAAAAGCGTCCCGGTTCCCGGCCCGGCTTCGCACCTCGCAACAGGACGCAAGGCACCCGCAAGACCTCCTCCTCCGCATGCCGCCCATACCAAAGAAAGCCACGCTCCGCCAAGGTGCCGTGATCGGCAGTCAACAAAACCGTGGCATCCCTTAAATCCTGGTCGGCATCCATATCACGAAGAAAGCCCCTCAGCGCCCGACCCAGGCTGTCGAGGTCACGCGTCATGGCTCGGCGCTCCCTTCGCACCGCAGCTACGGCTTGAGAATCGGATAGGTCATAGCGATAATCCTGATCGGCAATGCGATGAAACACCTGTGCTAAATCGGCATCATGCGAAGCCATGGCGGGATCGGCCTCTTCCCCTACCATGGACCAATGAAGGTGATAGAGTAAAAACGAGCGATCGGCGCTGTGCCGCAACCTTCGCATCTCTTGAGGTAAGATTTGCCGTAATGGATCGGCACGCGATGCCGGCGAATTCAACCAACCATAGACCCATCGGCGCACGGTATTGCGTTGAAACAGGCTGTTGCCGTCCCCGTCAGGCGCCAAGACGTGATAATCGAGCCTAAGCAAGGTCAGTATATCGCCCCAGAAAGGCCCCAAAAAAGTGGATCGCAAACCACGATATTGATCGAATCGTGCCGCGCTGCCTTCGGGGATGCCATTGCGGTGAAAAACAACCCAACGCGCCTTAACCCCGAAAGTCTGAAGCATGGCAAAAAGATTCGGCGAGCTTTTAGGAGCTTTCTCGTCCACGAGCCGCCAATACGGTCGTCCGCTATATAAGGAGCCGAACCATGCATTGGTCCAGGGATGCTGGCTGGTCACGCCGGTGAAAACCCGACCTTCGGAAAACACGGTGTCGAGGAGAAGTTCCGGATGATCCGGGTTGAAGGTGTGAGTCAAATGCGAAGGCATACCGTCTATCACTAAAAGCACGACTTGCTTTTTCCCCACCACCGCAGGTCCCGTACGTGGGCTTTCGTGCCACTTGAGAGCGCCATAGGCCAAGGGCAGGCCAGCTAACCAGATCAACAAACCGAACCGCCCCACGGCCAACATTCGCCTCAGCACAGAATCGCGCCTGGGATGCCCGAGCATGACTAAGCAGGCCAAACCAAAACAACTTCCGTAAAACAAGGCGGATCGGATATTGCCCGAAGTGCGTGCATGCGGAAAGCAAAGACGAAAAGAAAAAACAAAGACAATACCCAAAAAAGCCGCGCCGGCCATGGCCATGGCCTTGCGCCGCGCCATTTCGCGATAGACTGGAAGCCAGACAAAAAGCATTCTGCTCAATGCCGCCCAACCCAAGAAATAAAACCCAGTTAGCAAACCCAGATAAACCATTTGCGTCAGGGCGTCGGTGTGGAAAAGCCATGTGTCACGGCCAAAAACATGGGGTAACAAAGCGGTGACGAAGGAGATCAGCCAGATCGAACCCAAGCAATCCCAGAGGCGATGACTCGGGCGCACCCGCAATTCTTTCAACAGCGGCATAGCAACAATCGGCGTGTGGGCCGATCCGAAGGTAAAAGCTCCAACTCACGGAAAGACGTTTTCATGCCGTCCAGGAATTGTTCCAAGGTATATCTGGGCGGCCGCAAGGCTAGGCGGAGGGTATTTTCGTCTTCGCAGTCGACATATTCAACGATGGCCGCTTTTCCTGCCATGGCAGCCAATAAACGGGCAATGCGATGAAAGGGCTGATGCCCAGTGATATGCAAATGATGCATCAGACCCAGGCAAAGCACGACTTCGGATCGTGCCCTTTCCATCAATCCTGGAAACTCGTTGCTCAAAAAACCGTGCGGTGGTGTGGGCGCGAGAATATCGGCGATCAAGGGCTGTAAGGGCAAGGATTCGCTTTGCGCCTGGTGAAACAAAGTTTCGATGCAGGCCTCACTGCTATCCAAGGCCAAAACCGAAATGCCCATGCGGGCCGCAAGCAGTGAAAAGGCGCCCTCATTGCAGCCCACATCGGTGAGTGTCGCCGGCTTCAGTTTTTCTAAAACCGCTTGCACATAGGCCAGCTTCACGGCTGGATTGGCCCCGGTGGGAAGGCTACGATAATAGTTTGACCAATTGTCCGTAGCCTTAGGCGGAGCAATGCTTTCCACTTGCGAACGCAAGCGACCTAGGTAACGGCGACGTAACGGTTTCGTGACCAGGGGGGATCGTGTTTCCACCCAAAAAGCGGCCTGACGATATCCACGGGGATGATTGGCCAGCCAATGCTCAAGGCTTCGGCGAAGCATCACTTCGGGATGGCGGACACGATAGGCCCAAGGCGCCAAGGCCCACCAAGTTTTCGCCTCAATGCCGACCTGGGGACGCAGCATTAATCCACGGGCCGCTTGCCCAAGGCCCCAAGCCGTGATTTGCAATGGCCTCAAGAAGGAGGCCTCAAATTGACCTAAGGCCGGCCAAATAAGCCTTTCCTCTGCAGGCGTGATTGATGTGAAATCCACAAACAGGGGACGCGTCCCATCGAATACAATATTCCAGGGATGGGCATCCTGCAACATGGCGTTTTCATCGCCTATGGCCAAAGCCAAGTCCAGAGTGGCCAAGGCCGCTGACTTAAGCATGCCGAAACACCATTCTGAAGGATAGCTGACGCGCTCCAGCCGTAAATGCTCCAGGCATAAGGAAGCTTCGCCGCTACCCTCGGTCGCCACCCTATGGGTGGGGATTAAATGCGCCGTCGCCACCCAATGCGCAATTTTTCCGGTGTCAAAATAATGTCGATAATACGCTTCACGATGGCGGTTTATTGTTCGAAAAATTCGGCCTTCGCGCCGAAATAGGTGCCCATTGGGATCGGCATAGGTGGGGGAATCACTATAATCGAGAGTGGAATTCACGCTTTGTGAGGGAGAATCCACATCAGCCCTGCGACGCATTGTCGCTTGAGGTGGCGGAGAGAGGCTTGACGGTGACCGCTCGCACCTTTTCCCACCAGGCTCGCAGCAAGGACCAGGGTCGCAATACCCAAGCCATCACGCTCCCGAAAACAAGGGCATAGGCCGCTTGAAATAACGAGCTACCCACCCCTGGGTCGATATAGGCTTGGGCCGGAAGAACAGCGAATATTATGAAAAGCACAACCAGTCGCCACATGATAAACCCCTCAAAATTCCCTAGGGAAGCTACTGAGATTATCCTATTGGCGATGAATGCTGTCAAATTGACCCCCGCCAAACCGGCATGAGATACTTGTCTCAACATGAGCCTCCTCAAATCACCAAAATCCAAGGCGGGACTCCATCCAGCGGCCCAGGATTGGGCTTCGGCCCCAATTGACAATGCCACGCAAACTCGCGATTCCAGGCGCGATTTGACCATAGTGATACCCGCATACAATGAAGAGAGCGGCTTACCCGGTGTTTTGGAAAAACTACGCGAGCATTGCCAGCATCGCGTTCATGAAATCATTCTCGTGGATGACGGATCGAAGGACACCACCGGCGCATTGGCCAAAGCAGCCGGACTCACGGTCATTCAACATCCCGGCAATCGCGGGTATGGTGCCTCACTCAAGTCTGGAATACGTGCAGCCAAAACACCTTATGTGCTCATTATGGATGCCGAAGGCCAACATTCCCCTGCGGATATTTGGCGTTTGTGGGAACAAGACGAGCGATTCGACATGGTGGTGGGCGCACGCCAAGGTCTATTTCATTCACCGCTATGGCGCATGCCGGGCAAGTGGTTGCTAACGCGCGTGGCGAATCATTTGGTGAAACGCCGCATTCCCGATTTGAATTCCGGTTTTCGACTTTTTCGCAAGGAAAGCGTGACCAAATACATGCACATATGCCCTAATGGTTTTTCCTTCACATCTACCATTACCATGGCCTTTCTGAGTCGAGGCTTTTCGGTGGAATATGTACCCATAGTAGTCGCGCCGAGACAGGGTCATAGCACGGTGACCGTCAGTACCGGTCTCGATACCCTCATGTTGCTACTTCGCCTGGCGAGCCTTTTTAATCCCCTGCGGGTTTTCATTCCATCCAGCCTGGCCTTCACCCTCTTGGGTCTCCTTTGGAGCCTTCCCTATGTGCTCCTGGGTCATGGCGTGAGCGTAGGATCGCTTTTAGCTTTTGTCACGGCGATTCTTCTTTTCGGCTTGGGCATGATTTGCGATCAAATCAGCCAGCTTCGCCTTGAACGGTTTGAGTGATGTGCGGCATTGCCGGTATCCTTAATTTCCATCGCCAAACCGTCGACATTTCCTTATTGCAATCCATGACGGATTTGCTCGCTCATCGCGGGCCTGACGGACAGGGACAATTTTTGGAAGGCTGGGTTGGACTTGGCCATAGACGTTTGGCCGTAGTGGATCCCACCCCCGAAGGGTCCCAGCCCATGATTTGGCGGGAGCGGGGCTTGGCCATCACCTTCAACGGGGAAATATTCAATTTTCGTGATTTGCGTCGCGAATTGAAGGATAAGGGGCATGCTTTCCACTCCCAGACCGACACCGAGGTGATTTTGCATGCCTATGCCGAATGGGGCGAGGAATGCCTTTCGCACTTCAACGGCATGTTCGCCTTCGCCCTTTGGGACAGCCGGGATAAAAGCCTTTGGTTGGCTCGCGATCGCTTGGGCGTGAAGCCGCTTTTTTTTTCCCTCAATGATAGGGCCTTGGTTTTCGCCTCGGAAATCAAGGCCGTCTTGCGCCATCCGCAAGTAAAGCGCGAACTCGATGTCCAAGCCTTGGCCTATTACCTCGCCATGAACTATTTGCCAATACCCTTCACACTTTTCCAATCGGTGCGACAACTCATGCCTGGCACCCATATGCGCCTGCATGCCGATGGACGAGTCACCACAAAAACCTATTGGGAATGGCAGCCCGATCCCAGGCCCATGTCCGAAGCCGAAGCCTTGCAGGGATTTGCCGATCGCTTCGGCGATGCCGTGAATTTACGCATGCTAGCCGACGTTCCCGTCGGCTGTTTTCTCAGCGGCGGCGTGGACTCCAGCGCCATAACCTGGGCCGCTTCGCGGGTTCAAAGCCAGGTCAAAACATTTTCCGTGGGATTCAAGGACGCCCGCTTCGACGAAAGGCCTCGGGCGCGTCGCATTGCGGATCATTTGAAAAGTGAACACTTCGATACCGAACTCACGGACCAACATGCGGATTTTCTTCCCAAGTTGGTATGGCATGCGGAAGAACCGACGGCGGATTCTTCCATGCTGGGCGTTTATCAATTGTCGGCCATGGCACGGAAAAAGGTGGTGGTGGCATTGTCCGGCGATGGCGCCGATGAAATACTCGCCGGCTATCCCACCTATCCCGCCTTTTTCCTGCACGGGCTAGCGCGCCGCGTGCCTAATCCCCTGCGGCAGTGGGCCGCGAAAGGGTTGGAAGCCCTATTGCCGGAAACTGGAGGCAAGGTGGCCTGGGATGAAAAAGCCCGACGCTTTCTCGCCAGCTTGGATATTGATCCAGCCCGAGTCCCCGGAGCTTGGCGTCTCATACACGATTCCGCCGCGCGGGCGAAATTACTGGCTCCGCTTTCCAAGCATTCTCAGGTCAAGGCCGACGCCCTCGATTTATTCGGTGACTTGTATGCCAAAATCACCACCACCGATCCGCTGGCGCGCCTCTTGGCTGTGGACACCCGCTTGTATTTGCCCTCGGATATGCTGGTCAAGGCCGATCGCATGGGCATGGCCCATGGCTTGGAAATTCGCACGCCCTTTCTCGATTATCGCCTGGTGGAATGGCTGGGACAGGTGCCTTCGCAATTCAAACTCCGACGGGGAAAAGGGAAATGGTTATTGCGCCGTTTCCTACGCGGAAAGTTGCCTGAGGGAATGGAGGCGGGGCCCAAACGCGGATTCAATATGCCCATGGCGCAATGGCTGCGTGGTGATATGAAATCCTTTTTAGGGGATCATTTGAACGAGACTTCGCTGAAACCCCTCGGCTTTCTCGACGGAAAAGAAGTCAGCCGCCGTGTGCACGATCACCTTTCTGGCCGGCGCGATCACAGCCACTCCCTGTGGGGCCTATTGAGCTTGAAGCTTTGGTGGGATCTTTTCCTCAGCGGGAGGGAACTGTCACCCCCCTGACGCCCATGCCAAAATCAATTGCGTTTTGGGGAGCGGTCGCGCTTTGGCTATGCCTATTCGTTTGCTTGGCCCATCGCTATCAGCAGCAATTTCACGGGGATTCGGCGCGACCCGCCTTGGTCGGAAGCGATGCAGGAAATATTTCTTCCTTTGTCGCCTCCCTCGATCATCCCGAAAAATTCCGCCGTGACGCCTTGCTCGGTCATCCTGAATACTTTCGCTTTTACCGGACTGTGCATTTTCCCATCTTGCGCGCCTGGGCAAAATACCGTGGCGATTATGCCTCCTTTTTTATCGCGACGGCCGGTTTTCATCTGGCTTTGCAAATGGCGGGGTTTTTCCTATTAGGCCTCGCGCTTTTCCAACGTTTTCCTCTCGCTGCGGCACTGGGACTAGCGTCGGCAGCGCCTTTCGGCTTGCCCTATGGGGAATTCTGGGGTGCCTGGCCCAATGCACTTCCTCGCGTGGCATTCCAATCTTTATTGCCCTTCGCCCTCGCTCTCGCCGTGCTGGCGCGAGAAAGGCCGCGCCTCTGGCCATGGCTAGCGGGGATTTTCGGGAGCCTCCTCTATGTCCACCCGGTGAGTGCTCCGGCCTGGGGCTTGGCTTTTTGGATAAGCACCCTCTTTCTTCATCCTTCCGCCTGGTCACGAAGGCAACGCTTCACTTCTGCCGCCGTATGCGCCATCGCAGGTCTTTTGCCGACCCTACCATTTACTTGGAATTATTACGGAAATCATTTGCAAACCCCTACTGTTGACTATGCAGTTTTGCATGCTGCCATAGCCCGCCACTTCGATGCCGGATTTTTGGACATCCCTCGATCCTTGCTTGATTTCCGTTTCAAATACGATCGCCTCACCTGGCTGGTGGGGGGGGTGGGTTTGCTGCTGGCTTGGCGCTTCCGCCCTCCAGGGGACAAGCGCCTAACGATTTTCGCCGTCTGGTCTCTCACTCTTTTGGGAGTATCGGCCCTGTTACCCGCAATCGAGCAGCCTCTCTTCCGGCATTGGCAGCGCATGCCCCTGGAATACGATCTCGTGCGCGGGCTACGTTACCTGATTCCCTTGCTTTTAATTCTTTGGTTGTGGCCGGGGACTCGGTTCCAAGGGCGCGCCCGCCCATTCGCTTGGCTTTATGCTGCCTTCCTCACCGGAACCTGGTTCGTCCTGCATCCCATGCCTGCTTGGAGTTTTCCGCCATCTCCCGCCTTGACTGCCGACAGGGAAAGAGAGGCGACCGAACTGGATTCGCTAGCCGCCGTGCTCGATAGCCTCAAGGCTATGCCCCCGGGAACCTTGGTATTACCCTGGTTCAGGGATCTGTCCCAGGAAATCGCGATTCGATATCATTCCCGCCAACCCCTGGTGCATAGCGGTAAGGATGCTGGCATTCTTCCTTATTCCGATGCAGCAGCCATGCTGCGCTGGGATGCCAAAAGTCGAAAACTTCACCTGGCCACTCACGAGCAAGGTCTCTCTGGACTCTTGATTTTAGCACAAGCCTGGCAAGCCCAAGTCGTCCTGGTCGATTTACGAAGCGTGCGAATGTCGGACTCTTTGACACGGCCGTGGATTCAGCATGGCCCGTTCGCGCTCTATCGAATTGAGTCGCCATGAAGAAGTGGTTGGGTTGGGTCATTTTCGCCTTGGGCCTCTATTATCTCGTCCATTTTTTCCGCACTCATTTCAGCCAATTCGATTTTCGCTCCCTGCAATTACAAATACGCTTTGCTTTCGCGTCCTTGGCTTTGCAGGCCATGGGTTGGGTGATGTCAGCCTATTTATGGCAATACGGAATGCGGCGCATGGGACAAATGATTTCCTGGCGAACGGGTTTTATTTTGCACTTGCTTCCACAATGGACCGTCTATGTTCCAGGGCGCGTTATCACTCTGATCGAGCGCATCCGCATCTTTGGCCGCTTGCAGCACAATCCTGGGATCGCTACGGTATTAACGGCGGGATATGAATTGAGCATGGGTCTCGGTGCATTAACCGTAGCGGCTTTCTTTTTGCCTTGGTTGGGCTGGGCACCTTGGTGGGTAGCCGCCACCCCGTTTTTAGCTGGCCTGCTTTTCTGCGTATTGGCAAAAACATCACTTTGGCATAGCCTGAAGAGACGCTGGCTACATCGATTCTTCAAGACGACCGCGCTGCCGCCCCTGCCAGTGGATATGCCTTTCCTATTCATCACAATAGGTGTGCAAACCCTGGTCTGGCTGATTTTAGGAGGCGCCTTTTTCTTTTTACTGCTCGCGCTCGGAACGCCTTTAAGCCACACCGACCTACCCCTCATCGGTTCCTATGCCGTGGCGAAATTGGGCGGCTATTTGGCTTTCACCTTGCCCGCAGGATTAGGCGCCCAAGAAGCCGCTTTAGTGGCGGTGCTCCAGGGGAAAATTTCACCCACCTTTATTGCCTCAGCGGTTTTGGGCACGCGACTTTTTTTCAGCCTGGTCGAAGCTCTCGGCGTATTATTGGCGTTTTTGCTTTTTCGTTGGGAAGAAAAGCGCCGCACCCGCGACTCAGCGATCACCCAACCTTAACCAACCAGCCATGGCGATCCGGAATTTCGCCATACTGTATGCCCTGCAATTCTTTGAATAGCCTGGTAAGGGTTTCACCGGCTTTATTTTCTGCGCCAAAGGTGAAAACCTTATCGCCCCAAGTCACCGAATGCACTGGCGTAATCACCGCCGCCGTGCCGCAAGCGCCTACCTCGGCAAAGCGATTCAATTCGGCCAGGGGTATGGGCAATCGATCGACAATCAAACCCATGTCGGCGGCCAAGGTCTGCAAGCTTTCATTGGTGATGCTTTGCAAAATGGATGGGCTGTCGGGCGTTTGAAAATGTCCGTCACGAGTGATACCGATGAAATTACTGGTTCCGAATTCATCGACAAACTTATGCTCTTTCGGATCGGCAAAAAGATTGATGGGATAGCCCATTTTTTTGGCTTCAAGCATGGGCTTGAGGCTGGCGGCATAATTGCCCGCCATTTTCGCTCGGCCTGTGCCTTGCGGCGCGGCGCGATCATAGCTGTCGATGACGACAGCCTTCACGGGATGAAAACCGTCCTTGTAATAAGGTCCCACCGGCGTGACAAGTATGACCAAGGTATAGGTGTCGGATGGCTTAATGCCTATGGTGGGCTCGGTGCCTATGAGCAGGGGCCGCAAATAAAGGCTAGCGCCCGTGCCATAGGGCGGGACGAAATCGAGATTGCGAAGCACCGCCTCGCGGCAGGCTTCGAGAAATAAAGTCTCCGACGGGGCTTCCATGCAAAGCCGGTCCGCGCTCAAAGCCATGCGGGAGGCATTGCGATCGGGGCGAAACAAAACCACTTCGCCGGACTTGGTACGGAAGGCCTTCAAGCCTTCGAATATGGCCTGGCCATAATGCAGGCAATTGGCCGCCCAATGCAGGTTAAACGAAAAATCCGACTCGAAGCGAATCGGTGACCATTGGTTTTGGGCGAAATCGGTGCGCGCCAAGCCATGGGTGGGAAGAAATTTGAAGCCGAGGCTTTTCCAGTCGAGATTCATGGAGGCAAAACTAAAAATCCACACCGGCTAGGACTTCGACTCCCGTGCAAAGCTTTTCCCACAGGATAGGCCAATTCGGTAAGGCCACGGTAGGCCAACCAAATTTTTTGCGATACTCAGGGCGGGAAAGAAAAAAACGCTGCCAAATGGGTCGCAAGCGAGCCAAGCGGCAAGCTCGGTCGAAGCCGGCCACGCTTAACCGGGTGGCGAAAACACTGCGCATGTCCTCGCTCAGGGCAGCGGAGCCCTTATAGCTATTGCCACGCACGGACAGGCCTTTCCAGAAAAGTCTGGGAGGTAGGCAATGCACCCAGGGCAAGCGCGAAAAAAGCCCGGTGCCATTGTGTTGATGGCCGCCAAAAGGTCCCCCAAACGGGGCAAAGCTGGCGAAGAGCTTACCCTGGGGCTTAAGCAGGGCTTTTGCCTTATGCAAGGCCGCGCCATAATCACCGATATGTTCCAGTACATCTCGCAGGAGCAGAAAGTCGTAGGGAGTCTCGGTGAACTCGAAAAAATCCCCTGCACGCAAATCCAGATTCGACGCCGCGCGCGCGCGGCCCGATCCAATCATGGCTTCATCGCGATCTAGGCCCACCGCCTGCATTTGAGGGAAATGGCAAAGCAAACCCTCCAGCACTCCGCCATAACCGCAACCGACATCCAGCACGCGCTTGCCCTGCAAGTCCACTCCGCGGCTTAGGAGCAAAGGCCCCAAGTAATCGCGGCCTATCGCCAACTCATAGGCGAAATAGTCCTCGATCATGACGGTATCGGCGCTTCAGGCTTGAGGCCAAAAGCTCGCCAGCTATTGCGCGTGCGCGAGGAAATGGAAACCTCCCGCAAATCGGCCCGCTCCATCCAGGCGGCGACCTCGGCGCGGGGCAGGTAATACGCATGATACGGGGCCAGGTGGTCGAGAACCACTTGCACCACGGTTTTGCGACCCAGCTTGCCCAAATGCACCAAGTAATCAAATTGAAAGAGTCGAGAGGCCAAGAACTTTAGGCCGGGCCGTCGGGCCAAAGGCAAATAAATCAAGGCCAAAACCACATACAGAGCATTGCCGACGGCATGGGACAAGGCAGTCAAGACCCCATCCGGCAAGGCGCTGGTGAGGCGAATGCGAATCGGATTCACCCATCGCAATATCCAATCATTGTTTTCTTGCCCATAAACCCAGAGGCTAATTGCGCCACCTGGCTTCACCGTGGCCACTAGGCCAGCAAAGGCGAGGGCCGGATTTTCCGTGTGATGCAAAACCCCGACGCTAAAGGCATAGTCGAAAGCCTCGCGAAAAGGCAGGGACAGGGCATCGGCCTGAATGAAAAGCGCCTTGGGGTTTTCACCGACGCGTTGGGCCGCGACCTCGATGGCGTCGCCTAAGTCCACGCCCACCACAAATCGGGCGCCGAAATCGAGGGCCATTTGGCAGAAGCGGCCCATGCCACAGCCCAGGTCCAAAACGATTTTATCGCGGAAGAAATCGGGGCCTACCGGCTTGATGAAATCGAGAAAGAGCTCTGGCTCCAAAAAAGGCGTGCTTTCCATTTTCGCCGAGGCATGCCTCCATACCGTGCCGAATTTGTCGACGGTGCGGGCCACCTCGACACCGGGAGCCTGACGTAACAGACGTGGTACGCCCCGTAACACCGGGAATTCCTGTCCGCATGAATCGCAGCGTAGGCTTCCGCTGAGCAAGCGCCCATCGGGCCGTCGTTCGCTCGCCTGGGCCAAGGCCATGCCGCCTCGGCATTGAGGACAATGCAACCAGGACAGCCAGTGGGCTTCGGGCAAGACCTCGGTCATCGGTGCCCCGCCAAAGCCGTCGTGGGAAGCCAGGCTTTGAGCTTGCGCAATTCCTGCATTTCTTGTCTTCTTTCCTGGGAATAGGCTGCGAGCCGCTCTTTGCCTTCCTCGACAATGGGATGCACCATCAATTCACAAACCTGTTGCGAGGCGAGTGCCTTTTCGAGCGCTCCGCGATAGGCGGCAAATTCAAAGCTTGTGCTGTGAAAAAATCCGAGGAAGCGTTCGCGTGACGAGCCCGATTCAACCAACCGACTGCGCTTGCTTTGCCATACCCGCCAAGCCGCCAACAATTGAAAAGCAAAACCGAAGGGAAAGCGATGAAACAAGGCCATGCCCAGAGATTCATAAGGCAAGCGCAAGCGGGGGATGGCGAATTCGGACTGTAACTTCCGTGCGACGTCCCACAAACCCGGCAAGAGATGCAAATGCTGATGGCTATCGAGGTGATGCAGGCGCGAAGCCCCGCCTATCATGACCCCCACCCATTCGATTTGCCGACGCCACTCTTGATAAACCTGCGCTGACTTGATACCCCCGCGCGCATACCAGGACAGAAAGGCCGCGAAGCCTTGGGCATAGCCCTTGGCGCCGGGATAGCGTGGACTTTCGGGATGCAAAAACGGCATATCAATCAGAGTCAAATGCACACCAATGCGCAATTCGGGAAAGGCTTCCGCCAAGCCGCGCAGCAAGTTCACCGTGGGAGCATCGCGGCAAGGCATGACCGAAATCGAATTGACCAAGCCTTCTTTCACCGCTTGGGCTATGCCCAGCGACGTGGCCGCATCCAATCCGAAATCATCAGCATTGATGCGAAGGCGCGAAGAAGAAGACGGCGGCATGGGTATCCTGTAAATGACGGTCCCGCCTTGCTCACGGCAAGAGGCAAGAGACCGCCCAGGATTATGGCATTTCGGGGGACGTTTCAGCCACCGTCGGGCGAATGCCCAAGCCAAAGGCAGCCGGTAAAAGCAAAATCATGGCGGTTTGCAAGAAAGAGGCGCTGAACAAGGCGCCCGCGCTCAGTCCCAGCTTGGCCAAAAGCCAAACCGTGAGTCCCTCACGCGGTCCAATGCCCGCCACCGTCACTTGCACCGAATTGGCCAGATGCACCAGGGCCAGGCCACCCGCCAGGCTCAGCCAAGAAATTCCGGCTTGTTGCCAACCGTTTTGCACCAAGCCCATTTCCCCGACACCCCGTAACAAGGACCAAAATTGCAAGGACTCGACCGCATAAGCCAGCAAGCCCCAGGCGACGCTAGCGCTCAGCAATTTTCTGGAAGCCACTTCGGGGGGAGGCAATATTTTGAGGGCCCATTGGCCGACTTGACCTAAAAAAGCCCAGGAGAAAAAACGGTGGGCCAAGGTGAGCCATAGGGGAATGGCCGCGAGAATCACCAAGGCAGCCAGCACCGGACAAACCCCTCGCCAACCCCAGAGCCACGCGCAGCCCGGCAGCGCCCAGATCAAAACGGCCAGGGTGTCCGTCCAATTGTCGAGCAATAGTCGGCCCGAGACCTCGATATGCCTTAACTCAGGGGCTTTGAAATAAAGGGGACGAGCCAATTCTCCTGCCCGCCCCGGTGTCACCAAGGCCAGGGGCATGGCGCCGACATAACTGCGCAAAGCCTGCCAAGCTGAGGGCTGCGGTTGCAAGCCTCGCAAGCAAGCCCGCCATTTCAGCGAGCGCAAAAGAATAATGATGGGGGACAAAGCGAGCGCCACACTGCACCAGATACCCTGTATATGCAGGGCTTCCAGCGCGGGACGCTGCCGCCACCAGCGCCAAGCCACCCACAAACAGGCCACGGTCAAAAGCCAACGCAACCACAAAGTGAGTCGCGGCGACCATCGCAGCGACTCGCGCAAAGGCCTCACTCGCTTAGCCTGCGAGCGCCTTCAAAACGGCATCGCCCATGCCGGACGTGCCGACAAGCTGGCAGCCGGGGGTTTGAATATCACCTGTACGATAGCCCTCGGCAATGGCTTTTTCCACTGCCTTCTCAATGGCCTGCGCCGCCATTTCTTCACCGAAACTAAAGCGCAACATCAAGGCCGCTGAAAGGATTTGGGCGATGGGATTGGCAATGCCCTTGCCAGCAATATCAGGAGCCGTGCCGCCTGCCGGTTCATAAAGACCGAAGCTGGATTCGGCAATCGAAGCCGAAGCCAACATGCCCAAGGAACCCGTCAGCATAGCCAATTCGTCGGAAATAATATCGCCGAACATATTGCCGCAAAGCATGACGTCGAATTGATGAGGATTGCGCAAGAGCTGCATGGCGGCATTGTCCACCAGCATATGCGAGAGCTTCACGTCGGGATATTCTCTGGCCACCTCGGTGACCACTTCGCGCCAAAAAACCATGCAAGTCAGCACATTGGCCTTATCAATCGAAGTCACGCTTTTACCGCGTAGGCGGGCCGCATCGAAAGCCTTGCGGGCAATGCGTTCGATTTCGCGGCGCGTATATTCCTTGGTATCCCAAGCCCTTTCCTCGGGACCCGAGCCTTCGCGGCCCTTGCTGCCAGGGCGCTTGGCGAAATAAAGTCCGCCCGTCAATTCACGCATGCAGAGAATGTCAAAGCCGTCTTTCACGATGTCGGGGCGTAAAGGACAAGCGCCAGCCAATGCCGGATAAACGCGAGCCGGACGCATATTGCAGAACAAATTGAAATGCTTGCGTAGCGGTAAAAGTGCGGCGCGTTCGGGCTGTTTTTCCGGAGCGATATGATCCCATTTCGGGCCACCTACCGAGCCAAAGAGAATGGCTTGCGAGGCTTCCGCGACTTTCAATGTCGAAGCGGGCAAAGCCTCTCCGTGATTGTCAATGGCAATGCCGCCGACATCGGCGGGAGTCAATTGCAAACCGAATCCATGGGCCTTGGCGGTGGCTTCAAGCACGCGCAAGGATTGTTGCATCACTTCAGGTCCGATACCGTCGCCCGCGAGCACGGCTATGCGATAAGTCTTCATAAGAGTCTCCAGGGAGAGGAAAATTGCAAAAGATTTGCTTTATCCTTGCGCTTTCCTGCGAATCGGTGAAAAATTCACCGCTATTTCACCAGGGCCTGCAATTCCTTGAACTCCGGCGTTCCCGCCTTGCGTAGCCATTCAAAGACCACCATTTCCGTGGTGACCAAATGCGCGCCGCTTTGCACCAGCCTATCGAAAGCCGCATCGCGATCGCTATTCGAACGGGATGCCACCGCGTCCTTCACCACGCAAACCTGCGCACCCATATTCTCCAATAAATCCAGCGCGGTTTGCAGCACGCACACATGCGCCTCGACTCCGCACAAAATGAATTGATTGCGACGACTCTCACGCAATCGATCGGCAGCTTCTTCCGCATCGAAAGCACTGAAAACCATTTTCTCCACCACGGGTGTGCCCGCTGGCAAAACGGATTGCACCGCTGGCACGGTTTTTCCCAAAGCCTTGGGATATTGCTCGGTCACCAAAATCGGCACCTGCAAACGCGCCGCCGCCCGCACTAAGATCGACGTCCGTTCGGCCACTTGCGGAAAGGCTGCCATGGCACTGGCAAAACGTTCTTGCACATCGATCACCAGCAAAAGGCTACGTGACGGATGCAAGAGTTGTGGACAACGTTCGCTTTCTTTTTCCCTGAGAAACATGAAGCCTCCGAATGTAAGGAAGTGTGGAGCTTAAAATGCATACTCCTAGGCTTGGGAAAAATGTGCCGTCTGCCTTGATTTTATCGGGGGGAAGGGCCTATCCACCCGGGCAAAGGTCGCCCCCTCCCCCCTGCCTCGGCCCGTCCCACCCAGGAGCCTTTGTCGGCCTCGACATCCCCCACCTTTCCGATTTCCAAAGAGGTGTAAAGTGTGATGGGAATGAAATGCGCATTCACACCGGAAAATCGAGTCAGCAAATATTCATAGTCCGATTTCGAAAGGGGATAGGAGAAAACCACATCCATTTCCACACCGACAAAGGTCTTGGTGACATTTACCGCATTTTCCCAGTTCAGGTGAATGGCCCTTTCTATCGGCATCCAGGAAGCAAAGCGGTGCAAGTCATCGACTTCGACGTGAGCGAGATTGGGAACGATTTCCTTCAGCCGATTCGCCACCGTGGACTTTCCCGCATTGATGCAGCCATTGAGAAATATGATTTTCGGCATAGAAAGCCCAGGGTCAATCCCTGCTCACCGGCAATGAAAAAGCCAAGGTCCCGACATATTGCGACGTTTTCATTTTATCCCCAGCTCATCAAGGCACCCATGAGAGCGCCATACAAGGTGGTCGTATAAGGATTGCTAGTCAGCGGGCAAGCTCCAGTAGAGCAGCCCACCAGCTTGTAGTACCCAAATCCGATGACCGCGCCAACCACGACACCTAGGATCACTTTTCCAATGGAATGAGGCATGTTCTTGCTCCTTTTTCAAATGGTTTGGCTGAGGAACTCAGCAATAAATTTCCTGAAGGACGCGCACCAATTTCAAGGTGGCCTTGTCCTTGATGCGGTAATAAACCTGATTACCCTCCTTGCGATTTTCCAAAAGCCCCAAGGAGCGCAACTTGGCCAAATGCTGGGAAATATTGGCTTGAGTAGTTCCCAAATACCCTTCCAGCTCCTGGACGTTTTTTTCGCCGTCCCCGATGAAGCAAATCGCCAGCAGGCGGGTTTCATGGGCCAATCCTTTAAGCATTTCCGCGGCGGATTTGGCGTTTTCGATCAGGTCGGAAAGATCGGCGGTCTTCATAGATAAGAATATAAGGATACTCTTATCTAAAGGCAAGGCCGAGACAAAGGAGCTCCTTCTCACCTGGAACCGGCCTTTTTTTAGACTCATTCTGGCCACCAGCAGGACTCAGTCTAACGCTTCACAAACCGGCTAGAGACTCGCTCCCTGCCGCTCGCGACAGCGAACGTGTAGACGCCC
>JAYUVP010000293.1:0-2901 GCA_043753995.1 Fibrobacterota bacterium | reverse complement strand
GAATTAGATTAATTGGTACGCATATCGCAAAAGCTGACCGCCGATCCTGCCCGCGCCTTTTTTCTAGTCCATAACCTTGCGAGGAACGCCTCATGGGATTGAGCACGCGAAGAGTATTGACATTCATGGCCATTGCCGCAATCGCCGCGCTTGGACTCGACCCCGCCCTGGCGCAGACCAAACCGGCCGAGTCCGCCAGCAAGGTCAAGAAGGTGCTTTTGTACAACAAATTCACGAATGGGGTTGGCCTCGATAATGCCCAAGCGCAGATTAAGGCGGCTTTCTCGCAGCTCGCGGCCGCCAAGGGCTTCGCATTGGTGCAATTGGATGACGACGCCATAATAACCTTGGATTATCTCAAGCAATTCCAGGTCATCGTATGGAACAACAATTCCGGTAGTCGTGAATCGATTCCCGGCGCTACGGCCCGGCTAGCGGTGCTTGACTATCTGGAGCAGGGCGGAGGGTGGATGCTGATTGGCCTTGCAGGTGATCATCGGTATGAATGGCCAGGCCTCGCTGAAGTGATGGGCACGAACTTCTATGTGCTTGCCGATAGAGGCGAAGCCGAAGTCATCCTGGATAGCGCGGCCGGCAAGCATCCCGAATTGAAATGGATGGCCGCCGGTTTCCCGAAAGAATTCCCTCTCAATGACATTTGGCTAAGCTTCAAAAATACCGTACGGCCATTGCCGGGTATCACCGTAGTCGCGACCGCGCGCAATCCGCCTGGAAAAAACAACTTTGTAATGCCTACGGGAGACGGCAGCAATGATCAGGTTTTCATCTGGGCCCGTGAGGTCGGACAAGGACGCTTTCTCTACAATGCCATCGGATTCGGGGTAATACCGCTCATGGCGCAACAGGACAGCATCGTCCCCAGGTTCTATTGGGAGAATCTTCGCTATGCGGCGGGCGACTATCAGAATGGCTGCACCACCCCCGGCAAACCCGGATTCGATCCGGCCGCTCGGGTCCATGACGAAGCCGCCTGCTCACCGACTTCTGCCTTTAAGATCCCCTCCGCTCACTCCGGCAGGCTGACTGTGTCGAAGGGCGGCATGCGCATCCAGCTGGCTTTATCGGATGTACCGAAGGGCGGCTTCCGTGCCCGTCTTCGCGACTTGCGCGGAGTCCTGGTTTGGGAGCGCAGTCTGGATGCCGGAACCCGGGAGCTGGCTTTGGACGCTGGCCTCAAGCCGGGCGTCTATCATTTCGAGGCTCGAAGCGCGGGGGGCACGGCATCCCACCTGATGGCTCTACCTTAAGGACGGGCCGTATACCGCTTAAGCGGAGCGTCGATCATGTCTATGCCTTTTATTCATCCATAATCCGCCCAGGAGCCTCTCATGAGAATGAGTATGCCGAGCTTGCCGACATTCATCGCAATCGCCACACTTGGATTCGTATCCGCCCAGGCCCAGACCAAACCGGCCGAATCCACCAGAGGTCAAGAAGGTGCTTTTGTACAACAAGGTCGGCGGTTGGGTTTCCGTCAATGGCCAGGCCCAGGTCAAAGGCGCTTTCTCGCATCTCGCGGCCGCCAAGGGTTTCGAGCTGGCGCAATTGAACGACGATTCCATTATCACCTTGGATTATCTCAAGCAATTCCAGGTCATTGTATGGAACAACAATGACTATGGCGGCGCTTCCGTACCCACTCTTTCCGCCCGCCAGGCTGTGGTTGACTATCTGGAGCAGGGCGGAGGGTGGATGTTGATCGGCTTCGCGGGGGATCACCAGAACTCCTGGTCGGACCTCGCCGAGGTGATGGGTACGAGCTTCAGCACCTTCGGCAAACTCGGCGAAGGCGAAGTGGTCCTGGACAGCGCGGCCGACAGGAACCCCGAGTTGAAATGGATGGTGGCAGGCTTCCCAAAGGCGTTTTCTCTCAACGACATTTGGATGAGTTTCCATAAGACGGTGCGGCCATTGCCTGGCATAACCGTGATCGCGACCTCGCGCAATCTGCCCGGCACAACCGGCTATGTACTGCAAACCGGGGACGGCAGCAATGATCAGGTTTTCATTTGGGCCCGCAAGGTCGGTCAGGGGAGGTTTCTCTACAATGCCATCGGATTCGGATCCAACCCAACCGAGAAGCCGCTCATGGCGCAAGCGGACAGCATAGTCCCGAAGTTCTATTGGGAGAATCTCCGCTATGCGGCCGGCGATTACCAGAACGGCTGCACCACCCCCGGCCAATCCGGTTTCAATCCTGCCGCCCGTGTCCATGACGAAGCCGCGTGCTCACCGACCAAGGCCTTAACGACCCCATCCGCCAAATCCGGGATGCTAACAGTGTCGAAAGGAGGCATGCGAATCCGGTTGGCTTTGCCGCAGGGCGTCTTCCGCGCCCGTCTCCGTAACCTACGCGGAGTGCTGGTATGGGAGCGTAACCTGGATGCCGGAACCCGGGAGCTGGCCTTGGCCGATGACCTTAAGGCGGGCCTCTATCATTTAGAGGCCCGTGGCGCCGAGGGCTCGGTATACCGCCGTCTGGCTCTACCCTAAGGACGGGCCATATACCGCTTAAGTCGAGCGCCGATCATGCCTAAGGCTTATATTAATCCTTAATCCGCCCAGGAGCCTCTCATGAGCATGACCATTCCAAGATTGTCGACATGCATCGCCATTGCCGCAATCGGACTCGTCCCCGCCTTGGCCCAGACCAAACCGTCCGAATCCACCAGCAAGGTCAAGAAGGTGCTGTTGTACAACAAGGTCGGCGGTTGGTTCGCTGTCCAGGGCCAGACGCAAGTTAATGCCGCTTTCACCCGGCTCGCGAGCACCAAGGGTTTCGAGTTGGTGCAAACGAATGACGACTACGTGATTACTTCGGAGTATCTCAAGCAATTCCAAGTCATCGTTTGGAACAACAATACCAATGGCGGCGCTTCG
>JAYUVP010000292.1:0-25174 GCA_043753995.1 Fibrobacterota bacterium | reverse complement strand
ATTACTCTTACCAATTCCGGAAAATCCTTTCTAATAATAATAATTTTACTTAGGCTTTCTCCAGGAAATCCATCTCTCACAAAATTCGGAAAGGACATTTGGATGCGGATCCCATGATTTCCGGAGCCTCCAAAATTTTTCGAGTACGCGTTAATTTTTCCGCCATGACTTTCAACTATGCTGCGTACTATGGATAAACCAAGACCGGTTCCGCCATGGCCTTTTTTCGTGGTATAAAAAGCCTTGAAAAAATTTTCACACTGTTCTTCTGCGCAACCAATCCCATTATCCTCAACACTCATCAAGACAACGTTAACATTGGCGCGTATGCGAATTTGAATCCTGGGTAAGCTATCCTTGGGGGTCGCGTCCAATGCGTTTTTTATCAGGTTTATGAAAATCTGCTCGAATCGCCCCCAATCGGCCTGAACCACGTTTGAATCTACTTCGCAGTCCATTTCGATGAATTTGGCTTGGGCAGAAAAGTGATCTCGAATCACGCCTTCGATTAGGCTCACCACATTAATGGGATGCTTTTCAATAAATATTTGTGCTTTGGACATTTCCAGAATGTCGCGACTAAATTGGCTCATGCGGTCGACGCTAGTGATAATGTTCCCCACTAATTCTTGGCCCTTCAGGGTCAGCGGCTCCATTTCACGTAAAATTTGAGCATTTCCTGAAATCATAAACATGTAATTCTTAATTTCATGATTGACGATTGCCGTAGATTCACCAATTTCCCGTAGGTTATTGGCTGTTTCCAATTCACGGTAAGCGGACTCAAGCTTTGAAAATGCCGAAGCTCGGTCACGAAGGACATGAAGAAATCTGTCCATAAAAATCGAACTTACAGTCAGGCCATAGATAAAAGTGCCGATTTGAGTAGAGCTTGCAATGAATTTTAATTCCGGGAAGGCCGCGAATAGAAAATCTAATAAACCGAAAACCGCAAGCAGTATTAATCCAATCAAATGCGTAACAAGGATTCTCTTTTCGGAAGGAGCGACACTTTTTAGACCTGAGACAATGAAATAGACGAGACTCACAACTACAAAGGGGAAGAAAAATCCATATAGGGGTAAATAAAGGATTCCTGGGTCAATTTGTTGGTTCTTGATTTTCCAAATTAAGGGTGTGAACGTGAGCACCGAAAGTACCATGGAAAACATGTAGACGGAACTCACAAAAAACTGACGCTTTTTTCCAATAAGGACGAGAACATTTGTCAAAGTAAAACACGAGAAAAAAAGAAATGTGAGATGTTGCAGGCGGTAATACAATAACGAACTGTCCAAGTCCGCGTCTGGGAGAATCCATAAATCGACCGCAGTGAAGGCGCAGAGCAGTAATAGCGCGGCACCGTGGTAGAGAAAGGCTTTGTCAAACTTGCAGCGTAACTCAAGCCCCAAGAACAACAAGGCCAAAGCGAATAAGAAAAACCATGAAAACTCAAGGACGTTATAGATGGAAATCATGGTGTTAAGGCCGGTCTCCTTCCCAATAAGTCCGAATTTTACTGCTTTTGTTGAAAGATGGTCAATTGAATGTTTTTAGATTTGGGGTATTTGTGAATTTAATGTTGACTTTAAGTTGAACACTTTTTTGCTGCTCGTTTGAGCAGGTACCTGTAACATTATATTCATCGCCTATGCTGATCAATATTGTGCATGTCTATATCAAGCCAGAGTTCCTCGCGGAGTTCTTAAATGCGACACGACTAAATCATGAAGGCTCGCGACGAGAACCGGGCAATCGGCGCTTTGACGTGGTTCAGGCCAAGGCCGATGCGAGCCATTTTGTGCTTTATGAAGTTTTCGACTCCACCGAGGCCATAGACTATCATCGCCAGACTCCTCATTATCATGCCTGGAAAAAAGCGGTCGAACCGATGATGGCTAAGCCCCGCGAAGCCTCCGTGCATAGTCCGGTTTTCCCTGATCAAGATGCGGCATGGTGAAAATTTGTTCCCCCCTTCCGATTTGAGCCCATCCCCTTTCATTTCTCCATTTCAGCTGGCCCGAATTCCTCCGGTGCATTTCGGGCCTGGCAAACGCCTTGTTTTGCCCCGGCTGGCCCAGAGCTTTGGACGCCGTGCATTGCTAGTGCGCGGCTCACGATCCTTGGAGCACTCGGGACAACTCGCCTTGCTGCGACGCGATTTCGAAGCGCTGAAGATCGATCTGGTAGAAATCTCCCTTGCGGGCGAACCGACAACGGCATGGATAGACTCGACCCGAGACGGTTTACTTCAGGAGGGAATCCAAGTGGTGATTGGCCTCGGAGGAGGCAGCGTCATCGACGCCGCCAAAGCTTTGTCGGCCATGCTCCCGTATCGCCACAGCGCCCGCGATCACCTAGAAGACGTGGGCATGGGTATTCCCCACCCCGGCGGAAAAATTCCGTTCATCGCGGCTCCCACCACCTCGGGGACGGGCGGGGAAATGACCAAGAATGCGGTCCTCAGCGATATGGGGCCCCAGGGGTATAAAAAAAGCCTGCGCCATGACAATCTCATTCCCGATGCCGTGGTCATTGATCCCGAACTCATGTTGACTTGTCCGCGTGCAGTCACCGCCGCTTGTGGCATGGATGCTTTTACCCAATTGCTCGAGCCCTTTTTGTCGCCGCAAGCGACGCCGCTCACCGATGCCTTGGCCTGGAGTGGGCTCATGGCCCTCGTGCCTCATCTCACCTTGGCTTGCGGCACGGGCGCGGGCGATGTGGGCGTGCGCGGCGCTATGGCTTATGCCAGCATGCTTTCAGGAGTGGTATTAGCGAATGCGGGCCTCGGTGTGGTGCATGGCCTCGCCTCTCCCCTTGGTGGCTATTTTCCCATTCCGCATGGTGTGGTCTGTGGCACCTTGGTAGCGGAAGCTACAGCAGCCAATATTTCTGCCTTACGTCAGAATCGCGGCGAAAATTCCGCGGCATCCCTGGAGAAATTCGCCCGTGTGGCCACGCTTTTCGGTGAAGATGCCCGGCAAAACCCCGAAACCTTGGGCGAGGCCTTGATTGCACACTTGCAGGCCTGGACTCGCGAATTGGACATGCCTCGGCTAGGACAATACGGCGTAACCCCGGAAGCCCTCCCTCGCATAATCGCGGGGGCAAGTCAGCGCAATAATCCCGTGGCTTTGTCCGAGACAGAAATGGCGCAAATTCTGTCGGCGCGCTTGTGAATCCCATGCGCTATTTCCTATTGCACAAGCCCTATGGCGTACTTTGCCAATTCACCGACGGTCAAGGCCGGCCTACTTTAAAAGACTTCGTTTCCGAGCCTGAAATTTATGCCTGTGGGCGCCTCGATTTCGATAGTGAAGGCCTGCTCCTGCTCACCAATGATGGCCCGTTGATTCACCGCTTAGCGCACCCCGACGCCAAGGCGCCGAAAACCTATTGTGTGCAAGTCGAAGGAAGCCCAACACCCGAAGCATTAGCGCGATTGCGCCAAGGGGTGGTCATTGAAGGCCGCAAAACCCTGCCCGCCCAAGTCGATTGGGCTCCCGAGGCGGAAATTTTTCCCGCGCGTCAGCCTCCCATTCGCGAACGCAAGCATATCCCCACTGCTTGGCTGCGCCTAACCTTACGCGAAGGCCGGAATCGCCAGGTGAGACGCATGACGGCCGCCGTGGGCCTTCCCACCTTGCGCCTCATACGCGTGGCTATTGGTCCCTTTGAATTGGGCAATCTCGCTAGCGGAGAAATTTTAAAGCTTTCCCCTGCCGCCGTGAAGCAAAAGCTGGCCTCGGGATATTGAAAAATCCCGTCGGGTTTATCTTTGCTCCGCCTTGACCTAGTCGAATTCAAATCGACTCGTCCAGGCTAAAGGAGAATGGCCCATGTCGCATAAGATTTGCATTGGAATCTGGGTATTACTGGCGCAAGCCTTGATTCATGCCGAGGAAGCACCCAAGGCCAACCCAGACACCAGCGCCACGACAGCTAAGCCTGGGGTGGCTACCCCCGCTGCGGCCTCGATTCCCGCCTCTACTCCGGTGGAAGCTAAAACCCCGGCGACCCAAGCCACCGCACCCGCGCCTTCAACAGCACGCGAAACCTTGGACACCACGTCCGAGGCCCCCGTCGCCGTGAGCATGACGGCAGCCGCCGATAGCTCGAAGCTGGCCACAGCCAATGCGGATTCGGCTAAAGCCGCAGCGGCCAAGGTCAAGGAACCCATCTTTCTCGAAAATGCCAGGCTTGCGCATCTCAAGGTTGGCGGCTTCTTTCGGGGCAATGCCTATGCCCGGGATATTTCAGCGGAAAATGATCTGGAAAAGCAAACCAGCTTGGCCCTCGATTTGGTCCGCCTCACCTTTCAGGGTGACTTCGGGGATGGCTTTGGCTTTCACAATGAGTTGAACTTCGCCAAAGGCTCCGCAGGCCTAAGTCTTGGGCAGGTTTATATGCAATGGCAAAGAGGTCTTTTCGATCGCGTCCAGGCGGGCCGCATTATCCGATCCTTTTCGCATGAGCCACTCCTCACCGAAGCGCAATTGCCTTTTCAGCATCGCGGACGCCTCTATCAAGACTTTCTGAATCGCGTCACGGGCTATGCCGGATATGATATCGGCATTCACTTCGCATCCGGTTTTGAAGACGGCGGCATTCCTGTACGCTATGGACTGGGCCTTTACAATGGCCGCGCCAGTAAAGATCCTGCCATCGGTTATGTCAATGATACCTGGAAGGACAGTGACTTGAAGGCCAAAGATTTAGCCTTTCACATTGAGGCCGATCCCGTGAAGGGTTTAACCGCCGAATTCGCGCTTTCAACCAAGACCACCGAGGACAAAAGCAATCCCACCGATTTCACCTTGGCTATCAATACGGCTTATGTCGCCGGCCTTTTTTACACCTGTCATGGCTATCGCCTCAATGGCGAAATCGCCTATGGCGATAATCACAAAGGGGACGATGCCTTCATCTCCGAAGGATCGGCCAATTTCCTGGCCTTTTATGTCGAAGCCCTGGCGCGACACGATTATGCTAAAACCGGTCGCTGGAGCGAAGTCGGACTCAAGTTCGAAGGTTTAGATCCGGATATGGGATTCAAATCGAACGAAGGCAAACCCAATGACGGCGAAATGCGCTTCTCCCTAGCCGCAACCTATGGCATGAATGCGAACAATGCTCTGGCCTTAGTATGGGGCACCTTGATGCCGGTCACCGAGAGCCGCAGCACTTCGGATAGGCGCTTGCACCATGACATAGACTTGTATTGGCGAATGGTTTTTTAAGCACCATCCTACATATCAGCCAAGCCCTGGAGCACGGCTTTCGAGGTGGAGGTGCAGCCGAATACGCCGCCTTGCATATGCACCATGCTGATGGCGGCTTCATGATTGCGCATGTCGGTGGCACCGGTAGCATCTTCCAGCAATAGGCATTCGAAGCCGCGATCATTGGCTTCGCGCATGGTGGTGTGTACACAGACATCGGTGGTGATGCCGGTCAGGATAATGTGGGTAATGCCACGCACGCGCAGAACCAATTCCAAATCCGTGGCATAAAAGCTGCCCTTGCCGGGCTTATCTATGATGACTTCTCCGGGCGCCGGATAAAGCTCGGGAATGATATCCCAGCCTTTTTCACCGCGAATCAAGATACGGCCGCATGGGCCTGGATCGCCGATTCCCGCGCCAATGGCTTGGCTGCGCTTACGCTTATTCGCGGGCAAGTCACTGAGATCGGGACGATGACCTTCACGCGTGTGGATGAGAGTGGCCTCACCCTGACTGCGAAAGGCTTGCAAAAGGGATTTGATGGGTGCAATGGCGCGCTGGGTATTCGCCAAGTCATAACCCATGGAATCCACATAGCCCCCCTTACCGCAAAAATCGGTTTGCATGTCGATGACGATGAGCGCCAAATTTTTCAAGGGCACGGCGCCGTCATAGGGCCAGGCATAGGGTTTGGATTCGACCTTAAGACCGCGTATACGAGCGGAATCAGACATCATATTTCCTCCTCACGCCGGCGGGTCGAGAAAGACCACGGGGGCGCGCCAATGAATAATCACCAAACAACCTTGGGGTGAAGTCACACTATGCTCGGTGCCTTCGCGATTCACCAGCCACGAGCCTGCGGCATAGCTGCCGGTTTCATCACCCTGAGCACCTTCAAGAACCAGGATGGTCTCCTCACCGACATGGCGATGCCTGGGCACCTTGGCTCCAGGCACATAGGACAAAAGCGAAGTGCGTTCGCCAGGCAAAGGGCCCTCGCGCAAAATTTTTTGCCGCACGCCAGGCCCCAATTCTGGCCACTCGTGGCGATCGCGCGCCAAGTCCGTCAGGGAAAGGCGTAAAAATCCGGCGAGGTTTTCCTCCTTCGTTTGCATGATCCTCCATATTATTTCAAAGTGCCCGTGACCCCTTGAACAAGAAAACCCATGGATTCGATTTTTTCAAGGGTCATGGTTTCACCGGCTTTGACGATTACCGTGCCGTCTTGCGAAGTAATGGGGCCGGTCCACAGGGCAGCGCCGCCCGCATAGGCTTTTTCTTTTTCAGCGATGGCTTTTTTGGTTGCCTCGGGAACCAAGGGACCGAAAGAAGCCAGCTTGACATAGCCATCCTTCAATTTTCCGCGCAAATGCTGGCTTTTCCAGGTTGTGTCCATGACGGATTTTACGATGGCCGTCATGAGCGGACCCCAATTCCAGGACGATCCAGTGAGCCAACCCTTGGGGGCGAATTTACTGGCATCGGCATGATAGCCGCACACCATGACGCCGCGCTTTTCGGCTGTTTGGGCAATGGTGATAGGGCCATCCACATGCATGGTGAGCACATCGATCTTTTGATCGACCAAGCTATTCGAGGCTTCCGCCTCCTTGGCCGGATCGGACCAAGTCCCGGTCCATACCACGGTCATGGTAACCTTGGGATTGACGCTTTGCGCACCCAGGGTGAAAGCATTGATATTGCGCAAGGTTTGTGGAATGGGGTGCGCGGCGATGAAGCCCAGCTTGCCGGTTTTGGTGGCGGCTCCTGCCGCCATGCCGGAGAGGAATTCCACTTCGTCGATGTCGGCAAAAAAAGTTCCGAGATTGGGAGCGAGCTTGAATCCGCCAGCATGCATGAAGGTCACGCCGGGGTGTTTGGCGGCCACCTTCAAGGCGGGATCGAGATAGCCATAGCTGGTGGGGAAAATCACCTTGAAGCCTTGGCCGGCAAGGCGCTCCATCACGCGCTCGACTTCGGAATTTTCAGGAATATTTTCGAAGAAGACCGTTTTGATGCCGAGCGTTTTTTCCATGGCGAGTCGGCCTTGATCCATGGCGTAGTTGTAGCCGAAATCGGTGCGGGGACCGACATAAATGAAGCCGACCTTGTCGACGGCAGCGGCTTCGACTTGCCCGGCTGCCAATAGGCCTCCGGTGAGGCAAAGGACGGGGATGAGCTTGGCGCTTAGGCGCCGCAGGGTTATTGTAAACATGAATTACCTCCTGAAAGGGTGACTTGGGTTAAAAACAAAACTTAGAGTAACATGACGGATACGGTCGGCAATTCCCTACTCGGTGCGGGCAAAGACCGCTGCTAGGTCCCGCGGCATGCCTCCGCGCCCCTGAGCCCGGCGCGTACCCCAGATGAGGACGATGAGGCAGACGAGATAAGGCATGGTCGCAAGCAAGTAAGGCGAAGCATGCACGCCCAAGGCTTGCAAGCGCAAGGTCAAGGCTTCGGTGCCACCAAAGAGCAGAGCCGCAGGTAAGGCCAGAAAAGGGTTCCAGCGCGCGGCTATCACCAGGCCAACCGCGATGAGGCCGCGACCCGCTGTCATCCACTCTATCCAATTGCGGGTATAATCGACTGAGAGGGCTGCGCCCCCGAGCCCGCTCAGAGCGCCCCCCGCGAGAATGGCGCGCAGGCGCGTGCGAATGGGCTCCAAACCCAAGCTCGCAGCGGCTTCGGCGCTTTCGCCTACCGTTCGCAAGCGCAAACCGGCCCGCGTGCGATAAAGCCAAAAACCGATGAGAGGCCAAATCAAAAGGCCAAGTAAAACCGTCGGTGTGATTTGCTGTAAAGCGGCGCCGAGTACGGGAACTTTTTCCATACCGAAAAAGGTCATGGCAGGAAAGCCCTCAATTTTTCGACCGACATAGGATATGCCGAAATAGCCGGTGAGGCCACCGCCGAGCATCCAAATCGCTATGCCGCTGGCAAACATATTGGCGCGCAAGCCCAAGCAGAGCAAGGCATAAATGCCCGAAAGCAAAACACCTGCAAAGGCTCCCGCCAAGCATCCCAGCCATGGTTGGCCGCTGTCAACGGTGACGGCAAAGCCAACGAGAGCGCCGGACAGCATTTGCCCTTCGACGCCCAAATTCACGACACCTGCTCTTTCGGTCACGGTTTCACCCAATAACACATAGAGCAAGGGCGTGGCGCTACGCAAGGCGGAAATGGCAAGTCCAATGCAAAAGGCGCCGACATCCATAGGTTACCCCTTGCCGCCTCAGGCGGCCTTGGCCTCGGGAAAAAGCCGCCCCGACACGAAGACGGCGAAAAAGAGTAATGCTTGCAAAACCACCGCGCTCGCGGCGGGCATTTCGGCGTACAATTGCAGGGTGTCACTGGCCGCCAATAAAGCGCCCATGGCCAAACTATAGGGCAGAATTTTAAGGAAGTGCTGACGCGCCATCCATGCCACGAGAAATCCGGTAAGACCATAATTGGCGGCAATGCCCGATTGCAAGCGACCTTCAATACCCGATGTTTCACTGATGCCCGCCAAGCCCGCCATGGCGCCACCCACGGCCATCAAAAGGACCGAGGCCTTGGGCACATTCAAACCGGCCCATTGCGCGACTTTTCGATGCCCTTTCATCACGCGCAGCATGAGTCCCCAGCGCGTGCCAGTTAATGCCACATGCAGTAGGAATGCCAAGCCAATGCCGATGCATAAGCCGGCATGAAGTCGGGTGCCAAAAAAGGTGGGCAACCTTGCGGCGTCGGGAAAAGGAGGCGTAGCGGGCCAGCCGAGATTGCTGGTATCGCGCCAGGGGCCATATACCGCGAAGTCCACCAGTAATGCGGCCACATAGTTAAGCAATAAAGTCGCCAAGGTTTCATTGACCTCAAGGCGAGCACGCAATAAACCGGGTATGGCTCCATAGAGGGCACCGCCTATCATGGCCCCGACCAACATTAAGGGCAGCAAAAACCAAGTGGACATGGAACCGGCATGCAAAACAACGAAGGTGCCACCGATGGCTCCCGCATAGAATTGGCCGCTCGCACCCACGGACAATAGCCCAAGGCGAGCTGGCACCGCTGTGGCTAAGGCACAGAGAATGATGGGGGCGGTCTTCACCAAGGATTCTGAAATCGAATACCCGTCCCCGAAAGCGCCTTTTAGGATTTCCCAAAGCAAGCCGAAGGGTTGGTGACCGAGCAGGAGAAAGAAAATCCCAGCCAATACTGCGAAGAGAAATATCGAGGCGAGCGGCGGAAGGACCTTGCCCAATCTTCCGGAAAGAAGGGCCTGGAGCCATGGAAACTTGCTCAGCGCCACGGCTTTCGCCTCGGACATCATGATTTGGCTCCCATCATCCAACGACCGAGTTGATTGCGATCGGCGCCTTCGGCATCGACGATGCCGACGATTTCACCGTGGAAAATCACGGCAATGCGATGCGCGAAACGCAATAAGTCGTCGAGCTCCTCGGATATCCACAGAACTGCGGCGCCCTTGGAAGCATGGGAAAAGAGGCGTTGATAAACGGCTTGCGTGGCAGCGACATCGAGGCCCATGGTCGGATAGCATGCCACCACGGCGGCGAGTTCACCTCCCAATTCGCGGGCGGCCACCAATTTCTGAAGATTGCCTCCCGACAAAGCCCCGGCAGCGCGATCAGGGTCGGGAGGGCGGACGTCATGTTCATGTACCGTCACTTGCGCGCGACTGCGGGCCTCTCCCCATTTGGGGAAGAAAGGCAAGGCTTTTAAATCGCGCACCAGCAGATTTTGCATCACCGACAGGCCAGCCACTACGCCATTGAGCGCAGGACGCTCAGGGATATAACCCATGCCACGACGCGCCTTGGAGCCTTTGGGGCAGGGCGGCAAGCTCTCGCCGTCAAGGATCACCTCGCCTGAGGTCGCAAGACGCAAGCCCGCGACGCATTCGGCTAAAACGTTTTGGCCATTGCCCGACACGCCGGCTATGCCCAGAATTTCGCCCCCGCGCACTGCCAATTGAATGGATTCAATGGAACCGAAGGCGTCACCCGCGGTGAGTCCGCGCAATTCCAACCGTGGCTTGGGTGTTACTGGAGCTAAAACGCGATCGGCGGCTTTGACCTTGCCTTGGCCGACCATGAGATTGGCAAGCTTATCGGGATCGAGATCCTTGGCGGGCAAGTCGTCGACGAGACGGCCATGACGCATTACAGCCACACGTTCGGCGCAGGCAAGTACGTCATCGTATTTGTGGGTGATGAGCACCACCGCACGCCCTTCGGCGGCCAAGGCACGCACCCGACCATGAAGATTGCGCGCCTCATGCGGCGTCAGCACCGAAGTCGGCTCGTCTAACAAGACCACCTTGGCATCGAGCGCCAGCACCTTCGCCAATTCAATAAGCTGCATTTCACCCGCCGCCAAATCGGCCACAACGGCTTCGATGTCAAGGTCGGGAGCAAGCAGGCGTAGCGCGGTGATATAGGCTTCCATTTCCTGACCGCGAGCGGGCAGTATGGGAGGCGTGAGAGGATGAGCCAAAAGCAGGTTTTCACGCACAGTCAAAGCGGGAATCAGGTTGAATTGCTGAAAGACCATGCCAATCCCACGCGCCATGGCTGCGCGTGGCGTATCGATGGAAACTTCGACGCCGTCAAGCAAAATGCGCCCGCCGTCTGGAGGATAGAGGCCGTAAAGCACCTTCATCAGAGTGCTTTTACCAGCCCCGTTCTCACCTAGCAAAGCAAGCACCTCACCTGGCCGTATGTCCAAGGTGACATCGGCATTGGCTTGCACCTCGCCGAATCGCTTGCTTACCGCTTGCATTCTTACGTGCATGGCATTCGGCCTGTGTCTACCGTGCGGTCCATGGAATCAAAGATTCCACTGCGCCAAAAATTGGGGATGATTGACGTCGCCCACATCGATGCCGAGAAAGTTCGAGAAATACTCGTACTCACAGCCCACAAGCAGCTTGCCGGGAGCGCCCCAGAAATTACCGACGTCCACGAGCAAGGTGGGCTGGGCCTGCCACCAGAATTCCTGATTGTCACCCTCGCCGGTCATGATGTCTACCCAACCACCGAAAGTGCCTTTCAATGCTCCGAAAGAGAAAGGAACCATCCAGACCGGGTTGATCTGGAAGCTGACGCCCTTGGTCGTCAATTCGTCCCTCACGAAAAAATTCACGAAAGCAAATGCAAAGCCGGGAATTTTCAAATCGATGCCCAAGCCATAGCAGTATGTGGGCCAGGCGGGGAATCGTGGATCAGCCAGGTAATCCACCTCACCGGCCAAAAGAAAATCGCTGAAGGGACCGATTGCGATTGGACTTCCGGATATTTTGCTGAAGGAAAGGCGGCTATGCAATTCGCCGTAGGCGGCTACCGCGCTGGTCTTGGTGGTGTCATAGGTAGGCCCATTGGTCCAATCGACAAAGAAAAAATTATCTCCGTAGGTCCAGCCATTGGCGACCTCAAAAGTCCACATGGGAAAGGCCTCTTTGCCTGCCGGACCGGTTCCTCCGAAATCGCCGTAGTCCTTTCCGTATAGGAATTGGATGTCGGCGGCGGTAAAGCCTCCGGCATGCGTCGCGGTCGCGGCCAAAAGGGCGGCGAAGCTCAGGGTGGCTAGGTTGACTGGGTTCGGTCGCATCATGGTTTCACCTCATCGCTGGGGGCCCTCTGAGGGCCTGTCCTCGTTATGATTGAAACTCTACTTGGCGTGACCGTCCTCACCCATCCCCCGATTGGGTGATTTTGCGAGACCCAGGTAACATGCAAAGTACCTGGGTCGTCATTCTTTTTAACGCAATAGCCCCGAAGCCTCGGCCAAGGTCACCGCGCGCGTGCGATTCGACACACCCATTTTGGAAAAGATGTTTTTCAAGTGCGTCTTCACTGTGCTGGGAGCGACGAATAAGGTGACTGCGATTTCCTTATTTGACTTGCCTTCGCGCATGGCGCGAAGCACCTCGACTTCCCTCTCGCTTAAGGTGTCGGTGCCCAAAGCGGGAACTGGCAAGATTTCCCCGGCGTCCTGCTGCAAGCGATCGAGCAATCCTTCCACTTCGGCAGATAAGCCATTGGCATGGGGACAGGCATCGGCTATGGGCTTGAGCCAGGATCGCAGAGACATGGGCAAACCATGCGCCCCGATTTCACAACAAGCCTGCAAGCCTTCCATCAGTTTTTCGCGAGCATGATCACGTCGCCCGCGCGCCTGTTCGACAGCCGCATGCAGTAGCAACCATTCCGCCATAGGCACTCGCAAATCCAAACGTTCCAGATAAACACTCCAAGTGTCCAATACCGGCAAGGCCTCGGCGGAGCGGCCCAAGTAAAGCAGCACCTCGACCGAGGTTCGCGCTAAATCCCAATCAGACAGCAAAGGTTTGCGTAAGCGAGGACGGGACCGCAAGAGCCATGTCGAAGCGTCGGCCTTCTCGCCGAGGCTAAGCCGCAACCTTAATCGCATGGCTTCCAAGTCGTCGAGGTCTATGGCCCAGTGCATACGATTACGATGGGCAAAGGCCTCGGCTTGTTGCAATAAGGGCACGGCGGCTTGGGCTTGTCCTAATTGGGCGAGGGCCATGGCTTGCGCCGCATAGCCATAATTCAAAATGCGGATATTGCCGCCTTGTCGGCCAAGCGCAAGACCTGCTTCCAAAAAGCCCTTGGCCTCCTCGACACGGCCCTGAATCAGCAAAGCCCGGGCACGCGCAAGGGCGGCATAACCCGCGGCTGGACCTGCATGCGCCGGAGAGCGGTGGCCATAATCCTCAAGAGTTTGGGTGAGGCGCTGTACGCGTTCCAGTCTTCCCTGCAAGCTCCAAATCTCGGCCAGGGAATACCCCGCGCCGAAATAGGCCAGGTGATGCTCGCTGGCATCGGCCAATTCCATGGCGTCTTCAAAGGCCGCCACCGCGACATCAAGTTGCCCTGTGAGAAAGGCGTCGATGCCGATTTGCAATTGCAAGGAGGCACGTAGGAAGCGATCCTCTGGAGGAGCGAGCATGCAAGCGCGATAGGCGAGCTGCATGGCGCGGGGGGTATCCCCGGAGAGACGTAACAATAAGCTTCGCAGCAAGGAGGCATGCGCCAAGAGACGTCGAGGCGCGCCGCCTTCTTCGCGACGCTGACTTTGATTGCGCAAGGATTTTTGCGCGCGCTCCAAGTGCAGGCGTCCCGCCTCTTCGCGACCAAGATGGAAAAAAGCCCAGGCGAGAAATAAGGCCAAAGTCGGCCGTTCTTCCGAAAAGGCCTCCGGAATGCGTGGGGCATGCCGCTGCAGGCTGACGAAATCGCCATTGCGGAAAATATTCTCCAAGGCACGTGCCGCCAGGGCTTCGAGCATATCCGCGTCGCCCGCATTCAAGGCTTGATCGAAAGCCTCTTCCAGGCCGCCGTTCAGGAGATGCCAACGCGCGGCGCGGCGATGCAAGGCAGGAAGCAAGCCGGGTTGTCGTTGGCGCAGCAAACCTTGCAGGCCATCGGCGAAAAGACGGTGATAACGGTAGGCCCCACCTCCGCAGGGAGTAACAAATCCGTTACGTTCGGCAAATTCGGCGAGCACCACCGCGCTGTCGGAACGCTCGGCGACGGCGTCGCAAGCGGCGGGCACCAATTTGGGAAGCACCGAAGTCGAAAGCAAAAACTCGCGGCGATCGGGTGGCAATTGCCCCAGTACTTCGTCCATCAAATACTCGAAGAGAAAGGCATGATCGCCTTGCATGCGCAGTACAGCCGTGGAAGGATCGGTTTCGGTTTGCAAGCGCAAGGTCAGCATTTGCAATCCCGCCACCCAGCCTTCGCTCAGCTTATACAGTTGATCAATCGCCGCTTCGGAAAGGGATAGCTTGGCCACCTCGCGAATGAAGGTCTCGGTTTCCGCGCGACTCAAAGACAAATCTTCGGCGCCCATTTCCAGGAGCTGTCCCTTGAGGCGCCATCGGCTAAGGGCCAAATTGGGTTTTTCCCGGCAAAGCAAAACCACATGGACCTGCGGAGGCAAAACTTCTAAGAAGCCAGCGAGATTGGCCAGGGCCAAGCCTTCGCGGTCTTGGGCGGAATCGTCAAAGAAAGTCACAAAGTGTTCAGCACGATCTGACAAGTCTTCCAAAATGGCTTCTCGCATTAATTCCGGTGCCGGCCAAGCCGAAGATTCGGCAGGCAAGGGCAAGCTGGAGGCGAAATCTGGCCAGATTTGTCTTAAGCTCTGCAATAGCGCACCATAAAAGCGCACAGGCAGGCCATGTTTCGCGTCGAGCTCAAGGTAAAGAAAGGGCATACGCAGGCCATTGGCGATTTGAATGGCCAAGGTGGTCTTGCCATATCCGGCGGGAGCGCAAACCACGCTTAGAGAGTGCTGGCTAAGGCCGCCAAGCTTGCGCAAGGCGGTTTCGCGATGGATCAATCGCTTGGGCAGTAGGGGCAATCGTTTCATCATGCCTGCAAAGAGCGCAAAGGGCATGCCGCGAGAAAAATCCCCCTCCAAAAAATTCCTTTTGTCAAAAATCCCCTAAACGGTGGATAGGTCGATGACCATTTCTCCCTCAACTTTCACCTAAATTCACACTTCTTATCATGGCAACAACTGAGATGGAAACTATGGTCCTGCATTTTTCCAACCTGCGCGCGGGATATTGCTCGGGAGCATTCACCGTCGTGGACGTCGTCCGTGAAATATTGAGGCGTATAGAAAATGCGCCTGCCGCTATTTTCATCCACCGCGCCGATTCCCCGTCCTTGTTAGCCCTGGCCGAGAGCCTGCAAGACAAGCTGGCCATGGGTTCGGAAGCATGGCGGCAATACCCTTTATTGGGGTTTCCATTCGTCGTCAAAGACAATCTCGACGTGGCGGGCATGCCCACCACCGCGGCTTGCCCCGCCTTGGAATTCACGCCGGGTAACAGCGCCGAGACGGTACGCCGCCTGCTTGATGCTGGGGCCCTATGCCTCGGTAAGACCAATATGGATCAGCTCGCCACCGGATTAGTAGGCGTAAGAAGTCCTTATGGCCTTTGCCGCAATGCCTTCGACGCGAGATATATCGCTGGCGGATCCTCTTCTGGATCCGGGCTTGCCATTTCCCTGGGTCTATGCAGCTTTGCCCTAGGCACCGATACCGCCGGATCGGGCCGCGTTCCCGCCGCCCTCGGAAATACTCTGGGCTTCAAGCCTACGCGAGGACTCCTCAGCACTCGAGGGCTATTGCCCGCTTGCCCCAGCCTCGATTGCGTTTCTGTTTTCAGCCTGACGGCCGAAGACGCTGCGGAAGTCATACGTATTACGGCGGCTTATGACGAAGAGGATCCTTGGTCGCGACAACAGCCTACCGAAGCCCTTCCGCAAAAATCCTGGTCGGAATTACGCCTGGGTTTGCCTCGTGACGGACAACTCGACTTTTCAGGCAATCGCGACTATTCCCAGCTATTCCAAAAATCCATTGCCCAAGCCCAAAGCTTAGGGGCAAGCACGGTAGAGCATGATATCGGTCCTTTGCTCGAAGCCGCAAAACTGCTCTATCAGGGACCCTGGATAGCGGAACGCTATGCCTCCATCGCCGACCGCATTGAAACCGACTCGGAACATTTGCTCCCCGTCTTACGCGAAATCCTAGCGCCTGGTGCTCAGCGTAGCGCCGCGGAAGTATTTCGCGGACAACAGCGATTGCAGGAATTGCGCCGCGCCAGCCAAAAAATCTTCGCGGAATGCGATGCCTTGCTTTTGCCCACCTTGCCCACGGTATTCACCTTAGTACAAATCGAAGAAGAGCCTATCACCCGAAATTCGGTTTTGGGGCGCTTCACCAATTTCGTGAATCTACTCGACCTCTGCGCCGTGGCCATTCCCGCCGGTTTTGACACCAAGGGATTGCCATTCGGAATCACCTTGGTCGCCCCCGCTTTTCACGACACCGCCTTGTTAAAGCTTGCAGAAGCTTGGCAACGCGCCACCGGCCTTGGCGTGGGCGTGGGGCGATGGCCTTTGCCTCCCGCCATCGAAGAGCCGACCTCCCTGGGTATCACAAAAGATACCGTAACCCAGGAAATACCCATCTTGGTTTTCGGCTTGCATTTGTCGGGCCAACCCCTGGCGCATGAATTGGAAAGCCTCAACGCCAAGCCCATCGGAGAAGCCCGCACTGGACCGGGTTATGCCATGCGCCTGCTCGTCCGCGGCGAGCGCCGCTTTCCCGGCGTCTTGCGCGACCCCTCCGCTATGGGAAACCTGGCTGGGGAAATATGGCAAGTGCCTGCGGCCAATCTAGGGGCTTTTCTATTGCGCATACGCCCGCCCTTGGGTTTGGGGTGGATAGAATTGGCCGACGGCAACCTGGTCTTGGGTTTTCTAGCCGAGGCCGAGCCCTGCCGGGAAAGCTTGGACATCACCGCTTGGGGCGGTTGGCTGGCCTATTTGAAATCTGTTTCAGGGCGATGAATTAGGGCCTGTCCGGCCCTTGCTACCTTTCCAGATTCATGTCGAAATGGTTACGCGGGCTTTTTGCCCTCTTGATTTTGCTTGGTCTGTGGCTGGCCCTAAGCCTTTCCCTGCCTCGCCATTTTTCCTTGGAGCGATCGGTCGCCCTCGCCGCCGAAAGCGAGTGGATAGTCCCGTACTTAATCCAAACCGAAAAGCAAAAACTGTGGTCGCCTTTTACCATACAAGTTCGAAGTGCGGCACCCGACACGGAAATTCAGGCCGCCTTTCGCTTGTCCCCCGAATGGGAAGCGCAAGGTCGCCTGCATTTAAGCCGAGAAAAAGCGGGGCAACAGCTTCGCATCACCCTTAACCGGGATGCCAGATGGAATTTTTGGGCGCGCTATCACACTCGCCGCCTGGAGCGTGAAACAGGGGGTCAACTGGATCGGGGCCTGGCTAAATTGAAGGCTCTGGCTGAAGCCGATGCCGAGATGGCCGCAGCCCAAAGGGCAGCCACAGCGGATTCGGTGGCGCATGTCCCCCTTGATACTTTAAGTACCGAAGTTCAGACGCCGGAATAGGTTTTTTTGAGGTCTTAATTTCAAATCCGGGCAAGCTTATTCCGCCCGCCTCGACTACATTCCCAAGGCTGGGATTTAGGGCGCTATTTGTTTTCATCCGAAGCGGGGTAAATCCTACTTGTGGATTTACTCGGGAGACCATCCATGAGCCAAGTTTTGCATGCTGAGAGGCGAACCGGTCCTAACCTCAGGGAATCTCATTTACAATCAGGGATTCGCCCAGCCATTGGCTTCTTGCTTCTTGCTTTGGGTCTCGCCACCGCCTCCGCGAGCGCTATGGAATTGCAATTGGAACAAGCCCTGCCGCTCGAAGGCAATGAAATGTTGCAGCCTTCGGGTTTAGCCCTGGTTAAGGGCTCGCTATACCTCATTTCCTGCAAGCATGACGATCAAATTTTCGCGGTGAACCTGAGCAAGGACAAGGCAGCATATCAAGAAGCCTTGCACATCACTCGCCCCCCGGATGCCGCCAATTTGAAATTCATTTGGCGCGGCCTCGCTAGCGACGAAGACGGACGCTTTTTACTTGTCAGCGAAACCGCCTACCGCGTCATGCGTCTCGACAAAAATGGTAAGGGCGAATGGTTCGGCCCCTCGGTGATGGATGCTGGCACGGAAATCGGTCTTTTCGGCGGTGAAAATTCTGGTCCCGACGGGGTGGCCTCGCTCAGCAAAAGCAAATGGGTGATGGGAGCCAGTCGCGAGCCTCGCGGCCTTTTGCGCCTCGATTTGCAAGGCGAAAAAGCGGATATCAAGCCCCAGAAATGTGAGAAAAGTAAGGTTGCGCCACCTGCGGGCCGCAAGCCCGACTTCACGGATTTGACCACTAGCGGCAAAACCCTGTATGCGCTTGAAGGGTCGGCGAATGCCATTTGCTCGCTCACTCCCGATGCCGATGGACATATGGAAGAAGGCCAATGCTGGAGTTTCGCAGCCACTTCCGAAGATGCCAAATATCGCTATCGCGGGTTGAAAGGCATCGCCCGAGGTCTGGCCATGGACGAGGCCCATATCTATGTCGCTCTCGACAATAAAGGCTTGGCGCGCGAATCCGACCCTAAGGACCGACGCCCTCAGATTTTGGTATTTAAAAGGCCATAACTAAAAGGCCTTTACGAACTTTCGCGTTACCGGAGATTTTTCATGCAATGTCCCAAATGCCGCGCCGACATGGAAGCCATCGCGCTCAATCAATACGAAGCCCAGCGCTGTACACAATGCAAAGGCTTGTGGTTCGATGGCGCGCAACATAAAAACCTGAAGCGCGAAAAAGGCGCGGACACCGTCGACATCGGCCCTGCCTCCCAGGGCAAGGAATACGATGCTCTGGACAATGTTCCCTGTCCCCGATGCGATCTATTCCTGGCGCGGCGTCCCGACCCCATGCAACCCCACATTCACTACGATGTATGCCCGCAAGGACATGGGGTCTTTTTCGACGCCGGCGAATACCGTGACTTCGTCAAAGAAGATTTGATGGATTTTTTCAAGGGCTTGTCCTGGTTTAGCAAGACTTGAAATAGAGCCGGTCTCAGAGCTCGTCGTATTTCTTTCGCGAGCCTTTCGATTTCCGAATGGGATATTTCAACGCGTTCTTCTTAAGCTTGGACCGGATGATTTTTCCGATATCCAAGCTATAGGAATCGGCCAGCAAAAACGCGGCATAGAGAACGTCGGCCAATTCCTCTTCAAATCGCTCCCGATGAATCTCTTCGTGGCCTTTCCAAAGGAAGACCTCGAGCAATTCCGCCGCCTCTACATTCAAGCAAATGGCCAGGTTCTTGGGATCGTGATATTGCTTCCAATCCCGCGCGTCTCGGAATTTCTTGATGTCCGCGAGGATGACCTCGATTTCGGACTTCGGTTTCGCCAAGGGCTTGGCCTTGGCGACCACGTTTTTCGCCTTGGTGGGCGGCTTCTGAATCTGCTTAGGCATCAACTCGCAGCCCGCACGGCCCAACGCAGCTTGGCACAAGAGCTCCTGGGATTGGAACGGCGCTCTTCCGGAGAAGGCCGGATGGGCTCGGGAGCGACCTTGGCATAAATGCCTTCCCGGGAGAAGGCTTGGAAGGATTTTTTCACCCGGCGATCTTCTCCTGAATGAAAGCTTAGGATGGCTGCGCGGCCTCCTGGGACGAGGCATTCCGGCAATAGGGTCAGAAACCGATCGAGAGCACCGAACTCGTCATTGACGGCTATCCTCAAGGCTTGGAAGGTGCGTTGCAGCGAAGAAGAGGTTTCCTCCTCGCGCACCGCCTTAGGGAGTTCCTTCAGCGCGAAGCGAATGGCCTCGGCCAATTGCAAGGTGGTCCGTATCTTACCCTTGCGAGAATGAATGACTTGGGAAATGTCTTCGGCATTGGGTTCGTCGGCATTGGCATAAAGCATCAACGCCAAATCGCCTTGCGAGATGTCCTTGATCAAGTCGGCCGCCGATTGGCCATGCCCGGGGTTCAGCCTTAAATCCAAGGGCCCGTCTGCCTTGAAGGTGAAGCCCCGCGCTGGATTATCGATTTGCATGGAGGAAACACCCAGATCGGCGAGGATGAAATCGAATCCCCGGCCCACCTCGGCGGCCAATTTCGCGATCCCCGCGAAGTTCATGCGGCGCACGACGAGCTGGTTTTCCGTATACCCCAAGGCCCGCAAGCGCTGCTCGGTGCGAGGTAATTCAATCGGATCCACATCCATCCCGAACAAGGTTCCTCCGGGACTTAAGCGAGCCAGAAATTCGGCCGCATGGCCGCCATAACCCAGAGTGGCATCTAGGCCAAAGTCTCCGGGCTTGGGGGCGAGTATGTCCAGGATGGGATTCACGCAAATGGGGCGATGCGTGCCGGCCGGCGTTTGGCCGCGGGCGATCACCTTTTGTGTATCGGTTTCATACTGGGCCGCATTCAGCTCCTTGTATTTCTCCCCGAATGTGCGTGGATGGGTGCCTCGGTATCGAACCCGTCTCTTATGGGGAGCGTCTTGATCGGCCATAGCAAGCTCCGAATACTATCAAATTCCCATCCGATTGCCAGAAATTCGGGTATACCGGAACCTGGCGTGGCACCTGCCCATCGACTCATCGCCCTTTCGCATAATCCTCGACCATCATGCGCACTTCGCGGCGAATGCCGCCGCGCATTTTGACCAAGTGACGCAGGTCGACCATGCTGACGTATTTAGTGCTGACGAAAACGCGAATCAAGTTGACGGGGATATTGCAGGGGCTGGTGAGCAAGGTCATGGGCACGTCGCGATTGGCCGCACCCGTATGCAAGTTGCGGGTCTTGGCAATTTTGCTGAGGATGATCACCGAGCGAGACATGCTGGCGATATAGGCTATGAGTCCCGGTGTGCCATAAAATTTGGCATTGTTGAGTAAAGCTTCAAGTACACTGTCACGCGTGATATTTTGCAAAATGAGGGTCTTGACGTCGAGAAAGCCTTTTTCCTCGGCGCGATCGGGAGGACGCGTAGCCAAATCACGCCCAATGAGCTCGGGAAACGAGCCTTCGATGAATCGTCCCACCAGCTTATTCCCATGCATCACGATGCCGGAATTGGCCAAACGTGGCAGCAGGGCCAAGGCCGCGTCGCCAGCGTCGAAGGTGAAAGTGTCTCCGTCGGTCGCATGCAAGGCGCGCAAAACCCAATCGATAGGTTCGAGCGTAATGCCCTTGAATTGGAATATCCATCGCTGCACCGTGGCCAAGGCGATAAGGTCTAGGGTGGCCACTTTTTTTTGCTGCTGCAAATCAATCAACTCCACCAATTTTGCCAAACGCGGCGACTTGCCGATTTCCTTGCGCCATTTATCGTATACCGGTCCCTTCATTTCGTATTCGAAGCTCAGCATGGGTCGGCCAATGGTTTCGCCGGTCTCGAATTTTTTAGCCAGGGAGAGGCCTTCATGCACAGCTTCGTCGTAAATGCGAAGCCGGGGCAAGACGCGCATCATGGTCTTTATGTTATAGGGATCGCAATTTTCCGATAGCCAATCGACTCGCTCTTTCAGGCACTCCGCTTCGGTCCGAATCAGCAAGGTGAGGAATTCCCGTTCTTGGGTGCGCAGGGATTCGCCGTGCAGGGCTTGCAGAAATAAGGCCTTGCCACGCACCAAGCTCTGCTGCAAACCGGCCACACCCATGGGCTGGAACATGAGATGCAAACGCTCGATGAGCATGGTCTCGGCTTCGGTGAATTTTTGGCTCACCTCTCCGCGCAGGAGCAGGCGGCGCATGCGGCGGCCTTCCAAGGCGCGATCGCCCACCTGTTTATTCGAGGGACCTATGTCGAGCAGGCAAAAAAGGAAGCGCTCCCACCATTTGGCTTCGGCTCCCGCACCCCACAGCGAATGCAATAATTCCTGAGCTCCGAAAGACTCTTCGAGGCCTTTGAAAAAATCGGAAAGCCGCCGCGCCCCGCCGGCATAATCCTGAGAGCGGCCTATTTCCTCTTCGAGGAGATGCCATGGAGCGGGCAGGGCCATACCGCCATTGTACTACGGATGAACCGCTAATACTAAAAGTGTCGGCTTTGCCCTGCTACCTTTGACGGCATGCAAACCCTCGTCCTCACCGGAGGCGGCACCGCCGGCCATGTCATGCCCAATTTGGCCCTGATTCCTCGTTTGCGAGAATTGGGCTGGGGGGTCGAATATATCGGCGAAACCGGGGGCATGGAGCAAGACCTGGCCGAACGTGCCGGTCTGCCATTTCACGGCATTCCTGCGGGGAAACTTCGACGTTACTTCGATTGGAAGAACTTTTCCGATCCCCTGCGGGTACTCGCGGGCCTTTGGAAGTGCTGGTGGCTTTTGAGGCGCTTGCGCCCAGCCGTGGTATTTTCCAAGGGTGGCTTTGTCGCCGTGCCCGTGGTTTGGGCCGCCCGCCTTCGCCGCATCCCCGTCATCATTCATGAAAGCGATTTGAGCCCCGGCCTCGCCAATCGACTTTGCCTGCCCGCGGCCACGCGCGTTTGCGTCAGCTTTCCGGACACTCTCCAACACCTTTCCCCGAAGGCCAAGGCCCGCGCCACCGGCCTGCCCATACGCGAAGAATTGCTCCAGGGCAATGCCGAAAGCGGCCGCGCCTTTCTTGGCCTAGAGGACGATAAGCCCATGCTCCTCGTCATGGGTGGATCGCTCGGATCGCGAGCCTTGAATATCGCGGTACGCGGGGCCTTGCCTCAATTGCTGCCCCACTATCACGTCGCCCACCTATGCGGCAAGGGCCATCTCGACCCTGCGCTGGCGAATCTATCGGGTTATGCCCAGCGTGAATTCGTGCATGGCGAATTGCCCGACGTGATGGCCGCCGCCGCCATGGCCGTCTCACGAGCCGGAGCCAATGCCGTCTTCGAGCTTTTGGCTTTGCGATTACCGCATTTGCTCATTCCCCTTTCACTCAAAGCCTCACGCGGCGATCAATTGCAGAATGCTGCCGTTTTCGCGCGCTTGGGTTATAGTCGCGTGCTCGAAGAGGAAAGGTTGACGGCGGAGTCCCTGCTGGGCGAACTCGAATTGCTCGATCGCGAAGCCGCGCAACGCCGCGACGTCATGGCCAAAAGCCCGCTGGGCAATGGCCTATTGGCCGTACTCTCTGCGATACAGGAATTTGGGTGAAACTCCACCGCAATACCTGAGGTGGGGGTAGGCGAGGCCGACCGGACGGCGCAGAAATCCAGGCCGAGACGAGGGGGAGGTGACGCATGCGCGTTACCTCCCCCACAGGAAAAACTACCTTAGCCGATCATGGATTCTATACGCTTTCTTATCGATCTCTTTTTGCATCTCGACGTGCATTTGTCCGAAGCTATCGGGCGATTCGGCGGACTCACCTATGTCTTGCTATTCGCAATCATTTTTTGCGAAACGGGTCTAGTCATCATGCCTTTTTTGCCTGGGGATTCTCTGCTATTTGCGGCGGGATCTTTGGCGGCACGGGGATCGCTCCAACTCGAAATGCTTTTTTTCTGGCTGTCTGCTGCGGCAATTATAGGCGACTCCCTCAATTATTGGATAGGGCGTCTGGTGGGGGCCAAGGGCTTTACCGACAATTCCCGTTTTCTAAAAAAGCGCTATCTCGACCAAACGCATGCGTTCTTTGCCAAGCATGGAGGTAAGGCCGTCATCCTGGCTCGCTTCGCACCCATCATTCGCACCTTCGCCCCCTTCGTCGCCGGTTTGGGGCATATGCCTTATTTGCGTTTCTTGGCTTTCAGCGTGATAGGCACTCTGGTTTGGGTGGGCTCTTGCGTCGGCGCGGGTTTTCTTTTCGGCAATATCCCCTTTGTGAAATCGAATTTCAGCGTGGTCGTGCTCGGCGTTGTCGGCGTTTCCTTGCTACCCGCCATTATTGGAGCTTTGCAGGCCCGACGTAATAAGGCGTAAACCACATCAAGGCAGGAGCGTAACTGTCAAGTTACCTACCCCGAAAATTCCCGCCGAGGCGTGAGCCCCAGGGGGAATGAACGCAAGCCCGCGACCTTCACCACTAAGTTCCCTTGGACGCCTCTTATCCTGGCGTTCTAAGGAAATTCAAACATGCGTCCCATGCGGAAAAACCGCGGCCTGGGCGGGACGGTCGCCCTCTGCGCCGCTCTCCTCCCGCTTCTTCCCCTCGAAATCGAAGCCCAAGGCGCCGCCATTCGGCCACGCCCGGTCAACAATGCCTTGCCGTCTGTGGCCGAGCCTTTGCGCAGTCAAATCGATTCTGCCCTGGTCAAAACCTGGCTCGGAATGCGTCGCCGCAATATCGATGCTTATCCCGTGAAGCTTTTCCATAGGCCCAATTCGGAGCAGCCGCATGATGCGGTGTCCGAAGGCGTCGGCTATGGCATGTTGATGGCCGTGCTCCTCGGCGATCAAAAAGGATTTAATGACGTCTGGGACGCAGGCGAAAACTGTCTCTTTCAGGGCGAGTATTACGATTGGCGGGCCGACCGCGATGGCAAGCGCATTGGAACGGGTGCCGCCACGGACGCCGACGAGGACATCGCCGTCGCCTTGCTTTTCGCCGATGCCTTGCAGCGCAAGGGCTTATGGCAGGCACATAGAAGCCCGAAGGGCGCTTCCTATATCGACCGCGCCAAGTCGCTCATGGAAGCGATTTGGAACAAAATGATTGCCGACGGCAAATACATCAAGCCGGGCTCAGGTTGGGGCGGACCCGATCAATACAATCCCAGTTATTTCGCTCCCGCCTGGTTTCGGCTTTTCAAATCGGCAGGCAGCAATCACGATTGGGATGCCGTGATCAATCAGGGGTATCAAAGCCTCAAGCTTTCTCCCGGGTATTCCAAGGGATTGATTCCCGATTGGATGAAAGCCGGAGGCGGCTATGCCGGAGCCTTAGGTTATAATGCCTATGGTGATGGACATCACATGTATAAAGATGCCATCCGGGTTTACTGGCGTCTCGCCATCGACGCCCTCTGGTTTCAAGAAACCCGCGGCATGGAATTCATGAGGAATGCCCTCACCAGTCTGAAGGGACCCGCGAATTGCAATTTCTTCACTATGGAAGGACAGCCTGTACCCGAATCCTTCATCTTGGGAAATAATGTCACTCGCCCTCGTAGCGAGCATAGCCATCTGACTGTTGGCATGTGGTCGACTGCGGCCATCGCCGCCGCCGGTGCGGATTCTGCCAAGTCCTTCGGTTTGGAGATGATGAAATTTTACCAAGGTGGGGATTTTTGGGGTAAGGCCAGTGATCCTGCCGGCGAAGACACCTTGCACAATGAGATGTATTTCGATCAATGCTTAGCTTGGTTCGGAGCCGCCACCCTAACCGGCGCCTTCGCCAATATCTATGACAATGTGGCCCGCCCTGTCGGAGTTTCGCCCTACTTGGTACAAATTTTGCCCCAACGCGCCAGAACTATACCAGCGGGTATGCTTTGGGAAAGCGGACAAATTTTCAACTTAATGGGCAAGACCATTTCAAAAAAGAGGGCCTTGGAATAGTTATGTTTGCCCCGCCAA
>JAYUVP010000291.1:0-19687 GCA_043753995.1 Fibrobacterota bacterium | reverse complement strand
CCAAATCGCACCAATCAGCTACTTGCGCCAAGACCAAGCCCGCAGCAATGAGCAAGCTGCTTTCGAGCATGCAGCCAACCATGATTTTGAATCCCAAATCACGAGCCTTCTGACGCAACTGGAGGGCTGGAGTGAGACCTCCGCATTTGACAAGCTTGATATTGATGCCGTCAAAGCCAGGGAGGAGGTCCACCAAATCCTTTTCGGTACGGCAGCTTTCGTCGGCATATACTGGGCAGGGACTTAAAGCCCGGAATTCCGCCATATGGCTATTGTCCTGAGGAGACAAAGGCTGCTCTAGCAGGGCGGGTTTCAAAGCAGATAGGGAAGGCAACCAGGCCTTCGCCTGAGGCCATGGCCACGCGGCATTGGCATCTATTGCCCAGGAGGCTGGCATCCCGGCAAATAGGTTTTGCAGGGCCATCCAGTCCGTGTCGGCATTGACCTTGAGCTTGAGACGAGGCCACCCTTGCATGTCGGCAAGTTGCTGCTTTTGAACGGTTGGATCCCCTAAGCTAAGGGTGGCGCTACTGATAATGGGCTCTGCAGAAAATCCCAGGGCCAATTCGCAAACCGAGGTACCGGCTTGTTTGGCTGCCAAATCCCAGAGGGCCAAATCCAAGGCACAAAGCGCGGCATGAGATGGCTGCAAGAGTGGCCAAGCTTCGGCCACCCAGGCGGGAATGTCCTTGGCGGATTCCAACCGGTGCCGTTTGAGCCAATCACTTAATCCTAAGAGCCTGAGGTGTACGTCTTCCGCGCTTTCGCCATAATAGGCATTGGGCGATCCTTCCCCATAACCGATGATTCCGTCTTGCTCCAAAGCCAAAAACACGTTTTCCACCATGGGCTTGGCCCCGCGGGCAATTCGAAAAACATGGCGAGGGTGCATGATCTTGCGTACGGATTGGGCGCGCATAGCTTTATAAGGTAACCGGGGAGAGACTCTCCCGAGAAACCGAATTGTCATTGTAGACTTGTGGGACATGGAAATACGAGGCGAAGTTTTGGGTCAAAGTTGGGAGGGTCGCCCTATCGAAGGTTTCGGTCTTCAGGGTGGGGAAGAGGGCGAACCCGTCACCTCTCCCACCCTCTTGCTTATAGGAGGGACTCATGGCGATGAAAGAGCCACCGTACCCCTGGTGCGCATGTTCTTGGAAGATATGCAGGGTGTCGCTCATCGCCCTTGCTCTCTTTTCGCCATCCCCTGTCTAAACCCAGACGGTTATGCCCGGGATAGCCGATACAATGCCCATGGCGTTGATTTGAATCGCAATTTCACCACGGGTTGGCGCTCGGATTCTCAAGAGCCTTCGGGACCAGCACCTCTATCCGAACCAGAAAGTCGGATTTTGAAAGCCTGGGTGATGCGGCATGAACCGTCTGTCATTGTTTCCCTGCATTGGGCGCTTGCCGAAATCGATGGGGATGGCCCACAAAGCTTTACCCTGGCGCGGAACATGTGGCAAGCCTTGCCAAGTGTCGATCAAAGCACCTATCGCTGGCGAGTGACTGGGGAAGAGGGTGACTTGCCCATGACGGCGCCATCAGGCAGCTTCGGTCGATGGGCGGGCCATGATTTGCATTATCGTCATGGCCAAAGACCGGCCATGATTACCCTGGAATTACCCTATCGCGATAGACCCTTTGCCAGACCTGCGATTTTGGAGGAGAATCATCTCGAAGATATACGCCACCTTTGGCTGACTCGCCCTGAGGCCTATTTGACCTATGCCTATAGTGGCGTTCGAGCCATGCTGTTCGCAGCCTGTGACTTTACCAAGGCATGTCGGTCATAAAATGCGGATCCTTATTGCACCATTGAATTGGGGGCTGGGGCATGCAACACGTTCCCTGACCTTGGCCTATGCCTTGAAATCATTGGGCCATGAAATTGTCTTGGCGTCTTCCGGTGGGGCCTTAAACGTTTTGCGAGAGGCATTCCCCGGGCATAACTCCTGGGAAATCCCAGACTATCAAATCGGCTATGCCCAAAACCGTAAAGCCTTTGCCTGGGTCTTATTCAAGCAATTGCCCAAGGTTATCCAAGCCGTAAAAGCCGAGCATCACTGGCTTATGCAAAAGGCCTCCGTGCTGGGATTGGATGCCATCGTATCCGATGGCCGCTATGGGCTTTGGCATCCGACCTTGCCTTGTTATTTGGTGACTCATCAATTGCGCTTGCAACCACCCCTGAATTTTCCCCTTCGGGAAAAAATGACCGACCTCCTTGAGATTGGGAACCTGGGTTGGCTGCGTCGCTTCACCGAAATTTGGATACCTGATGTGGCGCAAGCGCCTGGCTTGTCCGGCGAACTCGGTCATCCCCGGCGGCTACCGTCACAGGCGCGTTACTTGGGACCTTTAAACCGATTCGCTTGGGAGAAATCAGATTCCTCCTCACCGGCCACGAATAGGCCCCAAACGGAATTGGATTGGTTGGCTGTGGTTTCAGGCCCTGAGCCCCAAAGAACACTTTTTGAGGCTGCTTTGAAAGCACAACTGTCGGTCCTGCCCGGCACTCGCTTACTCATTCAGGGATTGCCTACCGATAAATCAGGTCTGGACCCCAAATCCTTCCGAATCCATTCCGGGGAATTCCAAATTTTGCCTCACTTGCCTGGATCTGTACTTCGTCCTTTAATGCAAAGTGCTAAGGCTATTGTGACCCGTTCCGGATATACCACGGTGATGGAATTGGCTTGCCTGGGAATTAAACCCGTCCTGATGGTGGCGACACCCGGGCAGAGCGAACAAGAACATATTGCCGCACAAATGTCGGGTCCAGGTTGGGTATTAAATCAAAGCCAGGAAGAGTTGAACCTGGCCCAAGCCGCACCGCATTTAGCGAGTCTCGCCGGATTGGGCGTTGCCTTGCGCGGCCAAGTCATTCCTGGCGCTAGTCAGGCGGGTTTGCAGGAGTGGTTCAAAGCTCACCCCCTTTTCGGCAAGGCGGTCACTCATTATTAAATTACCGGTCTCATTGATGTTACCTCCCCTTTTTCATTCGCTCACCCACCGTTATCGCTTACCTAGGCTGTTTCCCGTTACGCTGATTTTTCTGAGCGCCACGTTTTCTGTCCCAGCGGCCCCGAATTTGCCCACCACGAAAAAGGCGACGCCATCGAATTCCTCCAAGTCGCAAGCCTTGGGTCGGTTCGACTTAATGAATTACTTGCAAAAGGAAATGCAGGACAATTGGCGGGATTTGCAAAAGGCTGACAGTCTCAAGCCCTATTTTCTCTGCTATCGCCTCAATGACACCCTTCAGCATCGTTTGGTCGCCAATAAAGGGGGCATGGTCAGCGATCAGAGCATTAAATCCAGGGCGTTTCAGGTTGAAGTGCGCTTGGGCAATCGCCGCATGGACAATACCCATCCTATGCGCGAGGCCTTGGATTTCGCCCATTGGGGCGGCTTTCAAAACGTGAATTGCCCGGTGGATAGCAATCGCATATGGCTACATCGCGCCTTGCGAACCGCAACCGATTTCGCCTATCGCGCGGCGCGCGATCAATACCAGAAAATTCAACAAAACATGCAGGTTCGCCCCGTGACCGGCGACACGGGTTTGGATTTTTCCTCCGCGCCGGGACTGAAGGATTCTCCCGATTCCATTCCCGCTTTTGCGCCGCGTCGCGATCTCGATAGCCTGGCGGCTCGACTTCTACGCGTAAGCCGCCGCTTCCGTGACCCCAAGTGGGTTTTTGGTTCTTCGATCGAATTCAAGGAAATGCTGGTGCGCAAAATCCTCGTGAACACCGAAGGCGCAACCCTGGAGCATTTTGAAAAGCTCGGCACCTTGAGCCTCTTTGTCGAAACCAAGGCCGAAGACGGCATGGTTCTTTGGTTGGCCAAGGATTGGTCTTTTCGCGATCGTAGCCAGCTTCCTTCCGAAGATAGCCTTGCCCGTGAAGCAGACACCTTGGTCCAACGCCTGAAGGTTTTGCGCCAAGCGCCTATTATGGAAACCTATTCCGGGCCAGTGATTTTGCGCAATACCGCCGCGGCGGTTTTTGTCCATGAAGTCTTCGGGCATCGCGTCGAAGGCCATCGCCAGCGTGCGGTGGATGAAGGACAAACCTTTGTGCAAAAAATCGACAAGCCTTTGACCTTGCCCACCTTGCGCATCGAAGATGATCCTACCAGCCAAACCCTCGGATCGATACAACTGAATGGCTTTTACCGCTACGATGATGAAGGCGTCAAAGCGCGACGCACGCCTTTATTATGGGACGGCATCTTTAAAGATTTTCTTTTCAGCCGTTCCGTCATTTCTCCCCATGGTCATAGCAATGGACATGGACGCGCCATGCTCGGGGCCAATGTGGTAGCACGCATGGGCAATACCCGCTTGACCACCAGCAAGCCAATGCCCACCGCCAGCTTGCGAGACAGCTTAATGGCCTTATTGCGCCAGGAGGGTAAGAGCTATGGCCTATTGGTGCATGAGCTCTCGGGCGGCTTTACTTATACCGGCCGCGATTTGCCTCAGTCCTTTAAACTTGAACCGCTTTTCGTCACCCAAATTTTCACGGATGGTCGCCCCGATCGCGTGGTTCGCGGAGTGGATGTTTCGGGAACGCCTTTGCAAAGCTTGGCGCAAATCCTGGCCGCTGGCGATGACCCGGCTGTTTTCAATGGCTATTGTGGAGCCGAATCGGGTTGGCTACCTGTGTCCGCCATTAGTCCCTCCTTATTGCTGGGTTCGCTTGAATTTGAATCTCGCACCAAGGATCAAAATCGGCCGCCCTTGTTGGCACCTCCTGGGAGTGCGCCATGAAATCAGGACTGATTTGCATCGCTCTTTTTTTCTTACTTGCCTTCACTTTCCCGGAATCTTCACGGGCTCAGGCGCCAATACCTTCGGGCAAGAAAGCCGATAACTGGTTGCCCGATTCGGGTCTGGTCAGTCGTGATTCCGCCGTCCTTCTCGCCATAGGGCATGAAATTCGTCGGGCCACCGATAGTTTGAAATTGCCGGGTTTGCCTGCGCCGTATTTTCTCGCCTTTACCTTATGGGATATGGATCAATTTTCCACCCAGGCCTCCTTGGGGTCGGTAGAGCAAAGCGGACGCAATCGACAATTTCTGCTAGACGCTGATGTTCGGGTGGGAGAATATTCCCTCGACAATACCTTGTATCAAGGCGGCTTCGTCTTCGGACCTACCTTGCGGGCACCCTTGCCCCAGGACGGGGATACCTTGCTCTTGCGCCAAGCCATTTGGGCCTTGACCGATGCGCGCTATAAGGTCGCCTTGGAAATGTTGGCGCAAAAAAAAGCTTTCCTCGCGCAAACCCGCGAACCCAAGCGATTGCCTGACCTGACTCGACAAGCCGTTTTACGGCAAGTCGATCGCGATGTCCGCCACCTTCCAGACACCGCTGCGTGGGCCGCGCTATGCAAGCGCCTCAGCGCGCGCCTGACACGCTATGCGCATTTGCTGGAAAGTCGTGTCGCTTATCAAAACTATTACACCACCCTTTATTACACCGATGCCGAGGGCGCCAGCTTTGTCTCCAGCATACAGGAGCATACTTTGGTGGCCAGTCTTTTAGCCCAAGCCGAAGACGGCACTCCCCTGTGGGATTTCTTTCGCATTGCCCGCCGCGACAGCTTACCCTTGAAGCCGGAAGTCGGTGGCCGCTTTGAAGCGCAAATCGGAGACAGTCTTGAAAATCTCGCCAAGCGATTAGAGACCTTGGTGAAAGCCCCGCCGGTGGAAAATTATCGCGGCCCCATTCTATTCGCTGGCCAGGCTGCGGGCGATCTGATTCATCGCGCCTTGATTCTGCCGCAAATGCGATTGCGCGAGCCCTTGGGTTCAAATAGCGAACCTGATTTTCTCACCCGCTTGCGTGGACACCGATATTTGCCGGCAGGTTTGGATCTCACGGACAATCCGGCCCTCAAAACTTGGCGGGGACGACAGCTTTTCGGTACCTATCGCTTTGATCATCAAGGCCAAAAAGCCTTGCCGGTGACTTTGGTCGAGGACGGACGGCTGAAGGAATTCTATCAGGGCAAAATCCCTATTTTCACACCCACCGATGCTTCCAACGGGCATTGGCGCTATGGCGGTGGATTTCCCGGAGTGGTGAGGCTGACCGCTAAGCAGGCCCAACCCGAAAGCACCTTAATACAGCAATTGCGGCATTTAGCCGCCGACGAAGGGCTCGATGCCGGACTTATGGTCTTACGCACCATCGATGAGGATGCATACAAGCTCTTAACCCATCCGCTGACCTATCACTTACCGCTTTCGGATCCTGCCAGTGGCCGGGGTAGCTTTTCCATTCCAGCCCCCTGTGCAGTCGATCGGGTCGAGGTAAAAACGGGTAGTCGCTCCCCTGCGCGCGGCTTGGTTTTCCCACCGGTGGATAGCAAAAGTCTCCGCGATTTGGCGGGGGTAGGCAATGAGCCTTATTTGCTGGAACCGCAGGCTTCTTTTTCCCTGCTCTGCCCACCCCTGCTTTTCAGCTTGCTTGACATGAAACACCCCAGGGCAAGCCAGCCACGCTTGCCCTATTTGCCGCCCACGACGGATTTATCGAACCCGGATCTTTATCGCTCCGGTCCGGCCAAATAATCCGGCGCAATCGCCAAGACCGAAGGACTAAGTGCAGCAGCCTCAAGGCCGTCCCACCAGCGATTAAGGGCTTGGGCCTTTTGCCCAAGTCCAAGGCCAAGTCCGAAATCAAGGGAAGCGCCTTGAGCCATGTCGGCCCAATCCGAATTGGAAATATTATCGTGACGAATGGTGATTTCCGTTTTAGGGGACAGGTGGGCCAGTTGCCGCGCGACCGCAATCGCGGTTTCCAAGCCTCCCAGAGTGTCAACCAAGCCATTATTTAGACTGCGGGCACCGAGGAAAACGCGTCCCTCGGTCACCGAATCAAGACGCGCTGAATCCAATTTGCGGCTGATTTGTACACGTTTCGCGAAGGTCTGATAAAAACCGTCGAGGTGCTTTTGAATGGTGAGGCTTTCTGCTGCGCTCCAGGGACGATTCATAGAAGAGGCATCGGCATGGGGAGTGGTATTGATGGCGGTGTGGGTCAAGCCCAATTTGGCATAGAGGCTGTCGAGACTGAATTTACCCCAAACCACGCCTATGCTGCCAATGAGGGAAGTCGGTTCGGCTACAATGCGATTGGCGGCGGTGGCGATATAATAGCCGCCCGATGCGGCCATGCCACCCACGGAAATCACCACGGGTTTACCGCTCATTCGCAATTCATCCAAAGCGACGGCCATCTTATCCGAAGCTTGAGCTGATCCTCCAGGCGAATCCAACCGCAAGACTACTGCTGCCACTCCGGTTTGTTTTTTCACCGACTCTATCCAGGGTAAAACCTGGGCTGGACTAAAACCGGGATCGGAAACATTCCACCAGCCCCCTTGACCGGCATCGACGATGGGGCCTTTTAATGTTAAAACGGCCACCACGGGTTTATCTCCGAAATTCGGTTCCTGGGGACGTGCCAAGGGCCAATTCTGCGTTTGCACATAGCCACGGCTTCCCGCCCATTCCTTGGCCTCTTTCTCATTCAGCAAGGTATCGATCAAGCCATAACGCTTGGCCGAGTCCAGACTGATTTCTCCCCGATTCAAAAAGGCTTGGATGGCCTTAGTCTCGCCGCGACGGCCTTTGGCAACATCATCGATATAGGCTTGCCACAAATCTTGTATCCATTCATTTGTATTGAAGGCCATTTCCGGCGAAGGTTCACTTCGCATATAAGGCTCATCGAAGCCCTTGTAGCGGCCATGACGTATGAATTGAGGTTGAATGCCGACTTTTTGAAATAGCCCGCGATAAAAGGTGAGTCCGGCGCTGAAGCCCTGCACTCCAAAATATCCCTGGGGATGAACGGCTATGCCCTGGGCATGCGATCCGAGCAGCAAACCCAAAGGAGTGACATTTTCCAGATAAACATGAATGCGCTTACCCTGTTTGACCAGCCTATCGAAGCGGCGACCCACGTCCTGGGCCATGGGCAAATCGGCCCGTAACCCGCGTATGACGATGAAAATACGTTTGGTTTCGGAGCTTTGTTCTAACGCATCGAAGCTTTGCAAAACATCGGCAAAACCCAAGGCCTGCACTTCACCCAGCCAATTCTTTTGTGTTTCGCCTTCGACCCAGGGCTTGTCCCAAGTGAATTGCAAGGCGGTGGGATTGGGAAGTAAAGGCTTCGGGGCTGGCTGTTGGCGGTATTGAAAACGATAGGTGTGCATGCGATTTTCATCGAGTACGGCGGCAACGCTTGTTTGCGGGCGCAGTCGTACGACTAGGGAAACTCGGCCTTGCTCTTTTTCCAGGTCATAGGCACCATTCAATACGATTCCGCCTGGGGCATGCAAGGAGGCCATCCAGGTGGGGGAGAGTGACTTGGAGTCGGTCCAAGGCCAATCGATACCCAACCAAGATTGACCGAAATATTTTGCATGAGGCAATGGCCGCCAGGCCACGCCCCAACGATGCAATAGGCTCGTGTCATTCCAGGCGCGAGGTTCGCTGCCGAGAAAAAAACGTATGTCGTCACGGTAAGTGATTTGCGCATCCAAGGCGATTTGTAAGCCCTGTCGCCAGGGTAAGCGGGTATTCTGACTCAAGCTTAAGCCGCCATAAACCCCGGGACTGAGGTGAAAACCTTGTAGCCAGGACCATTGGTATAAAGCCAAGGAGGAGTCGCCTTCCAGGCCGAAGCGATGATTCCCACGCTGTAGACCTAATCCATAGCGCTTTTGCGATGGCGGTTCTGGAGCATATTGGCCACCCCACCAGGAACCCTGGCCTTGCCAAACAAGGTCGAAGCCACTTTGCGGTGAGCGCGCCAAGGTGGCGGCTTGCCGGGAAAAGGTGCCTGACTCTTCAATCAAGGTCGGTTCGGCAAAAACCGATACGGCCAAGGCCAAACAAAAAAATGCTTTTTGCATGAATTTCCCTTATTTCGAGGTCTTGGACTCAAACTTCATTATCTTTAGACAAAATTAGGAGGATTCCATTTTGAGTCCCGAAATCGAGCAGCGTGTCCGTCAAATTATCGCCGAGGTCGTAGGTTTTGAGACCGAGGACATTGCTGAAGCCGATAGCTTCATCGCCGATTACCGCATCAGTTATCCTGAGCGTAAGACTCTTTTGGATCGATTGAATCAAGAATTCGGTCGTGAAGTGGCTTTCGACAACTTCGTCAAACTTGATAAAGTCGCCGATGTCATGGCGGCCTATACCGCATAAACCGTTTTTTGCGCCTTAGTGGGTGGTTTGCCCCCCTACTTGAATCAATGGGGGGCATTCTCGTATGAGGATGTCGGCGCCAAATCTTCATTTGTGCTTTCCGCATACTTCGTTTTTCGTCTATCAAATTCTTGACAATCCAAAGGCATTAGCCGGCTAGCATAGCCCACCTTGCGCTGCGAGGTTTGCCTTTGGCGTTCGACCAAAAAGCAAACCCATTTGGGGGGCTTGTCTTGACCAGGTATTTCCAATTTGAATATGCGCTCGGATCGAGTGGCTTTGGGCGGAAAATACTCGAGATAATCGTATTTGCTTTTCAAAAATTGACGGCGCACTCCTTCGCCAAAGACAATGAAACCCGTAAAATCCGGTGGCAATTCCACAGGAATAAAGCCTTCCAGTCGCAATTCTAAAGCCTCGTCTTTTTGCACGATTTTGCCATTTTTCGGCAAAAGTAGGTTGCGATGTTCCGGCACATTGCGGTAGGCCATATAACTACGGGTTTTCACTCCGCATTCTTTTTTAATGCCTTCATCCGCAGTATTGAAGTCAATGTCCCGGCAGATTTCAGGCAAGTCCACCGGAGCAATCACTCTGGATTTTGACGAGCTTGCGCACCCCGAGAGTAAAAACACAATGAGAAAAGCCAGGCCGAGGTGAAAGCGCTGAAGCCGAATAAGGGATGAAAATTGCATGCCGAGCCAGGTCTTCACCAAAGGCAAATATAAACGCCGGGGTTTTAGTACTCTCATGCCCGCATGAACCTTTCGCGCCTACGATCCCAATACAGAAATGATGGTTGGGTGGGACCTATGGCCTATTTGCCTTGGCCGGGCATTGAAGAACCCGATAAGTTGCCCGTGGCTTTGAAGGAGTGGTATGAAGGGGATTTGGCCTTGATTGAAATTCAATGCTGGCCTCTCCCTGCTGGCCTTGAGCGCGACAAGTGGATTATTCGCCATTTACCTCTCGCACCTTTTTTGCGGCCATGCTTGAAAGCTTGGAATCGTAACGAGATTCTTGCTCCGACTTTTCGCTTGAAACGAAGGCTTTCGCCTGATTTGATGCAAAATTTGACCCGCTTGAATGATGCGCAATTGCAACAAGCTTTTCTCAGGCTCAAGGCCGAGGGTCTTATGTCGCCATTACGTCCCTTGAATCGTAGCACCTGGCCCAAAGACATACCTTGGGAAACGGGACGCTGGTGTTTTTTGGAGTGGCAAAAGGACCCATAGCGAAAGGCCCTTGAGCCCCTAGGGGTCAGGTATAAGACACGGATTCAATGTTATACCGCATGGGGCCGCGAGGAGTGGTGATTTCCACTTCGCCGGTGAGGGCATGCCCCATTAGGGCTTTTCCCAGGGGCGATTCGCCGGAAATGAGACCGGCTGCGGGATCGATTTCATCGGCTCCGACCAGGCGGACTTCAAAGGTCGAGCCATCGCTTTTGCGAAGCACGACCTTGGCTCCGAAATAAATCTTGTCATTGCGCCGCACGCCGTCGGAAACGACATGGCTATTGCTTAGGGTAGTGCCCAGAACACGCAATCTCTTGTCGATTTCGCGCAGCTTTTTACGGCCATAAATGTATTCGGCATTTTCGCTGCGATCGCCTTGAGCCGCGGCAGCGGCAATTTCTTCCAAGAGCTTGGGGCGTATGTCCTTATAAAGGCTATCCCATTCAGCCTTGAGTTTGGCATAGCCTTCTTGGCTGAGAAAACCGGACATAGGTTGCTTTGAAGCGTGAGGTGAGGAAGGGGAGTCTAAGTACCGATGCAAGCGCTATAAAATGGGCTATCGGGCTCAAGTATCAACTCGTGGCCATGACCAGGAGTCGAGAAAGTGGGTGCCACCTCGCAGAATCGAACTGCGGACACGAGGATTTTCAGTCCTCTGCTCTACCGACTGAGCTAAAGTGGCAAGAAGTGGGGGGCAAATTAAGCGTTTTTCGGAGAGCTGTCAATGCGCGACAGGCTACTTTTCTTCATCTCTTTCAGAAGCCATTATGAATGTTACCGTAAAGCGCCTCTTCGACGGCATAGCGACCCGTTACGACACCCTGAATCACCTGCTGAGTGCAGGTCGGGACAAGGCCTGGCGCCGCGATGCCGCGGCTTTGGCTGATCTGCGTGGCTCACCTGCCATACTCGATCTTTGTGGCGGCACTGGGGACTTTTTGCATTCGATTTTGCAGGGAGCCTCCGGTCAAAGCAAGGAGACCTTGGGCATAGTCGCGGACTTTTCCTTGCCTATGCTGCGCGGATCTCGTGGAAAATTCGCCCAGACCTCGGCCAGGGTTCAGAGAGCGGGGGTGGATGCCCTGGCCTTGCCATTCAAACCCAATTCCTTTGATGCCGTCTTTTGCGGTTATGGCATACGCAATCTCGATGATTGGCATCGCGGATTACAAGCCATCCACCAGGTTTTGAAACCCGGTGGGGTCTTTATCACTCTCGAATTCTTTCGTCCGGAAACCCTTTTCACTCGCCTATTCTATGGCGTTATAGCGCCTTTGGCCATTCCCCTGATTGGCGGTCTCATGAGCCGAAAAGCCGCTTACGAATATTTGGTTTCCTCCATACGCGCTTTTGCGCCCGTCGAGGATTATGCCGAAGGCTGTCGATCCCTTGGATTCCAAAAGGTGTCGGTGAAGGCCTGTGATTTCGGCATTACCCATATCGTGATAGCCAGAAAACCGGAGAGCCTATGAGTCGGCCCATCATTCTCGGCATCACCGGAGCTTCCGGTGCGATTTATGCCCAGCGTCTTTTACGGCATTTGCATGACCTTGGTCGCGAAGTGCATGTGGTGGCCAGCGAAAGCGGACGACAGGTTTTGCATTTCGAAAAATGCGGAGAAGTGCTCACCGAGGCCGATGCCGTCTATGGCAACGAGAATTTTTTCGCGCCCATTGCCTCGGGAAGTTTTAGGCATGATGGCATGGTAGTGATTCCATGCTCCATGGGTAGCCTGGGCAAAATGGCTCAGGGCATAGGCGACAATTTATTGACGCGTTCGGCCGATGTTTGCCTGAAAGAAAAGCGACGCCTTATTGTGGTTCCGCGTGAAATGCCCATGCATAGTGTGCATTTGCAAAATCAAAAAATCCTTTCAGACCTGGGAGCGGTGATTTTGCCCGCTAATCCCAGCTTTTATCATCATCCCAAAACCATAGAGGACTTGGTCGATACGGTTTTGGCCCGCGTGCTCGATCATCTTGGGCTGGAGCATGCTATTAGCCAGCGTTGGCCGGAAATGGGTTCATGAATTCCCTAGCCAATCTATGGAAAAAGCCATCTGACTTTCTCGGCTTGGTGCGGTTCTCTCACACGGTTTTTGCATTGCCATTTGCCATCGCCTCGGCGCTTTGGGCCGCGGGTGGCTTGCCACCCTGGAAGGTTTCTGCGTGGATTTTGGTGGCCATGATCGCCTGTCGGAATGCCGCCATGGCCTTCAATCGAGTCATTGACGCGCGCATTGACGCCTTGAATCCGCGCACGGCCAAGCGTCATATTCCTGCAGGCAAATTAGGCCGGGGCGAGGTTTGGCTTTTCTTCGTGGGCAATGCCATCGCCTTTGAGATTGCGGCCTGGCAATTGAATCCATTGGCCTTGTGGCTGAGCCTGCCCACCTTGGCGGCGGCTTGCGGTTATTCCCTCACCAAGCGCTTCACCAGCTATAGCCATTTCGCCCTCGGCTTTGCCATCGCCATTTCGCCTGCTGGGGCTTGGGTGGCCGTCACCGGGCAAATTGGTTTGCCCAGCGTCTATTTAGCCCTGGCTCTAGGCTCGTGGATAGCTGGTTTCGACATCATTTATGCCACTCAGGATGAAGCCTTCGATCGCAGGCAAGGTTTGCATTCCATGGTGGTCAAGTTTGGCTTGGAGGGGGCCTTGCGGTTGGCGGCATTTTTGCATGCCATCACCATGGCAGCATTCATCGGCTTTGCTTGGCAGGGTCAATTAGGCTGGCCCTTTGCCGTGGCCCTAGTTCTGGTAGGCTTAGGCCTCGTCTACTTGCATGGCTTTCGCCGTAGCGCATCGCTTGACGTCATCAATAATGATTTTTTCTTGGCGAATGCCGGTATCAGTATTGTGATTTTGCTCGGAGTGATGGCTTCGTTGATCCTCCGCTAGCCTGGCCGTGGCAGGGCTTTAATTGCCTGCCAGGCGTCCGCGTTGACGCGGGTAATCAATCCAAGGCATATAACCGCGTCCAACCACCTGATAGCCAATGCGGCCCATTTCCCAGGCATTCAAGGCCCGGGTTTTGACTTGAATGCGTTTGGCTTTGATAGCTGCGATGACGCTTTGGGTCGTCACCTCGCCGTCTACTTCCACGAGACTACTGGTGGTTCCGAATTGATTCAGGGCATGGGTATCGCTATTTCCCACCGTGGGCAAATTCAATGTGTCGGCAGCAGCTTGGGCCTTGGCATTGGGATTCCAAAGCGGATGATAAAAGCTGGTGATTTCCAGGGCATCGAAAAGCTCGGCATGCTCAAAAACCCGGTCCTGCAAACAAATTTCCCCAGGGAAAAAGGGATGGGCGGCGATGACCAGATTTTCTTTGCGTCGCTCGCCCTGCAAGTCTTGAAAGGAGCGAATGCCATTGGCCGCGTCAATATCAAAATTCAAAAGCAAAACATGAAAGCCTTCGATGTCTTGCTCTACTCCAGGGAGAAGCAAAATGCCTTTTTCTGCGGCATATTCGGTTAAATGCCCCAAAGGACGCTGTAAGCCATGCAAGGTGATGGCCAAAACTCCATATCCTAAAGCGGCAGCCCGATCGATTAATTCCTCGGCGGTATGCCAGACATGCTTGTCGCGAGGGTCATCCACGGTATGATTATGCAGGTCGCAAAGGTGGGAAGGCATCGGGAGTCCACTTGAGATCGGACGCCTAAACTATGAATTTCCCAATAGGTTAGGTACCTTGGTAGGATGCGTTTGCCCATCGTTGTCATTGTCGGCCGGCCTAATGTCGGAAAATCAAGTCTTTTCAATCGAGTGCTAGGTCGTCGTGAGGCGGTGGTTGCAGATAGAGAAGGTGTTACCAGAGATCGTCACTACCAAAAAGTGTCATGGGGGGGACGCGGCTTTGAAATCGTCGATACCGGCGGTTTTATTCCCCGCAGCACCGTCGCCCTGGACGAGCAAGTTCGTCAGCAAATTGAGGTGGCGGTAGAGGAAGCGGATCATGTCGTTTTTGTGATCGATGGCAAGGTCGGCGTGACCGATTTGGACTTGCAATTCTCGCGGCTTTTACAGCGGAAGAATAAGCCCATCACCTTGATGGTGAATAAGTCGGAAAAGCCTTCGGTGGTTTTGGAAGCGTCCGAAGCTTGGTCACTCGGTTTGGGCAAGCCCTTTCCAGTCTCAGCCTTGCAAGGCTTTGGCGTGGCCGACGCCCTGGACAATATCATCAATAACTTACCTCAAGTTTTTGGTGATGACCCCAAAGAAGGCGCCATTCGCATAGCTGTTTTGGGTCGTCCCAATGCGGGCAAGAGCACCCTCATCAATGCCATGGTGGGCGAGGAACGCTTTGTCACCTCCGAAGTCGCGGGCACCACGCGCGACGCCATCGATACGCCTTTCACCTGGGAAGGCAAGCGCTTCATCCTCACCGATACGGCGGGCTTGCGTAAAAAAGCGCGCGTGAATGATGAAGTGGAATACTTCTCGAACTTGCGCACCCTCGAAGCCATACGCCGTAGTGACGTTTGTGTCCTCCTGCTCGATGCGACCAAGGGCATGGAAGTGCAGGATTTTCGCATCGCTGAAATCGTGGAAAAAGAAGGCAAGGGCATGATTATCGCCCTGAATAAATGGGATGCCATCGATGCCGGCGACAAGACCTTCGATCACATGGTGCGTGAATTGGTTTATAAAGCGCCCCAACTTGATTGGATACCCTTTGTTTCCACCTCAGGACTGACGGGCAAGCGCGTCACCCGCCTTTTGGATTTGGCTGCGTCCGTGCACTCCAGTTTGCGCCGCATTTTGGGCCGCGACAATGTCATCGCCTGGTTTCAGCAAACTTGGGCCGCGCATCCGCATCCCTCGACTAGCCAGGGGCCGGCGAATATGAAGCGTTGCTGCCAGGTTTTGGTCAATCCACCCGCCTTGGCCTTCGAGATTTCCCATCCCGAACGCGTGATGGAAAGCTATGTGCGCTACTTGCGCAAGCAAGCCCTCGCGCATTTTGAACTTGACGGCGTGCCTCTGCGCATTTGGTTTCGCAGTCGCTTTCAATTGCGCACCGACGAGGAATTGCAGGATTTCCTCAAGCGCGGCCATACCGGTGGAGAGGAAGAGGATTGGGAAGTCGGAGAAGAAGGCGATGACGTCGAGTCCGACGAAGAAAATGGGGAAGAGTCGGTCGAGGCAGACAAGGAATAAGCATGCAGGGTGCCCAAGCCTATGTTCTGGCCATCGTAATCGGCTATATCCTAGGGTCAATCCCTTCCGCCATTTGGATTTGTCGCCTCGCCTTCGGAATCGACATTACCCAGGTTGGCAGTGGCAATCCCGGCATGACCAATGTTTGGCGCACTCTGGGATGGAAGCCAGCTTTGCCGGTGGCCTTGCTCGATGCCGCCAAGGGTTTTTTTGCTGCCTGGATAGGACTCCACCTCGCAACTGATTTTTCCGCTTCGCAATATCTGGCCATTGCCGCAGGCATTGCGGCCGTGGTGGGGCATAGTCTTTCCTTCCTGGCCCGGTTCAAAGGCGGGAAAAGCGTGCTGACAACTTTCGGAGTCTTTTTGGCTTTGTCGCCTATCGCCAGTCTCACGGCCTTGCTTGCCTGGATTTTGGTCATGGTGTTTTGCCGAATCGTAAGTCTATCCTCCCTGACGGCCGCGCTAGTCCTGCCTCCCATGGTTCTGGCCGAATCCCATTGGCGAGGTCGCCCTGCGGCCGGCCTATTTTTCTTTGTTGCCCTGGGCATGGCTTTATTTGTCGTGTTTAGGCATCGCGGAAATATTCAGCGGCTGGTACAGGGCACCGAAAAGCGGTTTGGGAGAAGCACTTCATGACCAAGGCCCTGATGAAGCGCCTCGAAGAAGGCAAGCTTTATTATTCCATCTCCGAAGTATGCCAACTGACTGGCCTAGAGCAGCATGTACTGCGCTACTGGGAATCGGAATTCCCCCAGCTCAAACCCAAAAAAAATCGCGCTGGCAATCGCGCTTATCGTGCCAAAGAAATAAAGCTCATTCGCTACATCAAATATTTGCTGTATGACGAGATGTATACCGTGCAGGGCGCCAAGCGTAAAATCGCCGACGCGAATCCTGCCGATTTGGAAGGGCAAGTCAATTTACTTGGGCCCTTGCCTGGCCTCGGCTCGGCCCTACCTTCCGCTTCTTCGGATTTGACTCGACGCCGGCGACCCAAAGCCCCGGAACACGAATCGAACCCCGTCGAAGATGTCCCCTCTGATTCATCGGATGGAAATATCGATTCTGACCTAATTCTTCGTACTTTACACCGGGATCTTCGCGAGTTATTGGTTTTACTGCAATCCCGTGTTTAACGTTTCAGGGTCTTGATCATGTTGGCTTTTCGTTCGGGTTTAGTATTGCTTTCTGGCCGACAAGAAGTGCGGGTAAAACCCTGGCCGAAACCCCGTTTCCTGGTTTCGCAAAAAAATGAAAAAGGCCGTCTCCGCATTCGTTTGGGTGAAAAGCGAATTGAATTGATTACGGGCGTCGATTTTCTTCACTGCGACATACGCACTCCCTTTGGCGAAGAGGTCAACGAAGATCAGGTGGAAGCCGCGTTGCAATCCGCCTTGGGACCTAAGCGCGAGAGCTATCACTTGCGTGGCTGGCATGTTTTGCATGTCGAAGACACCCATGTCGGCAGCGTACATCGGCTGTGGATGACGCTCGACTATTCAGAGAATGAGGAAAAATCCGGCCTTGCCGCCGATTATCGCCTGCCCTTGGAATTGGCCTTGATGGGACTGGGAGCGTCCTTGAACGCCAACTTTTCCGGTAAGCCCTGGCAATTGCTTTTCCTTTTTGAGAAAAGGGTTTACTCCCTGATTTTTCAGGGCAAATCTGTTTTGCATGCCCGCAGTTTTCCGTTGGATGATGAAAACACAATGACCCAATCCCTGCAGCACTATCGGGGAATTGGCTTCTCGGAGAATCCAAGAGAACCCGTAGCACGAGTTTTAGGCCCCGGGCTCGACTGGGTATTGCCACCCAACATTGCGCCTGAAGCTTGGTTGCGCTTAACGGACTTATTGCCCCAATTGCAGCCCTTGGAAACGTCGGTAGAAAAGGCACTGGCCCTGGGGATTTGCGCAGGATTGGAAAATGAGGCTATGCTCGTCCATGATAGCCTTCCAGAAGAGGACGGCTATGCCCTGCGTGCCAAAAGGTTGGCAAGGGCCTGTTTTTTTTCGGTAGCCATGGCATTGACCAGTTCGCTGGTTGGCGCAGGTGCCTTAAGCCTCAGTTTGAATCAGGCGAAAGCCGACAATCAAGCATTGCAATTAAAAGCCGCCGGACATCAAAAACAGGTGCTGGCCTTGCAAGAATTAAGGCAATTGCTTCAGGCTCGTAATGACAGTCTTCAAAGCTTAGGGATATTGGCGCGTAATCCTTATCCTGCATCCTTAATCCTTGGCCACCTGGCCGCCGCTGCTGATCATGGCGGGATTCTGGCCCTGCAAATGCTTCAAGACGATAGCGGCCAAGTCCATTTACGCCTTAAGGCCTGGACGGCAAATTGGGAAAAGGTCGAAGGCTTTCGCGGAGCCTTGGCCAAAATGCCGCAGGCCCGGTCTGCGGAAGTGATGGCACAGAAAAAAGAATCAGGGCAGGGTAAGGTGCAATTCGATTTGGCAGTACAATTGGTCAACCCATGAAGTCCATTGGAAAGCCTATCCTTGGTCGTGAGGGATGGGGATGGCTCGCTATTTTATTGCCCTCCCTGATTTTTGCAATAACCCTCTTTAAAATTTACCAGCCTGGTTTGACCCAGCTTTCTGCCTTGCAGGCCGAACGCGATCAAATGGCGGCAAATGTGTATCAAACGGCATGGCTTGATTCGGTGGAATTGGATTTGAATCGCCATGTCGCCTTGCAAGCGCAAAACTTGCATCTCGCACAAAGCCGCTTGCTGCCGCGCCGTCCCTTTCAGCAAACCTTAGACAGCCTGCGGCATTGCGCCTCCAGATCCGGAGTGGATGTTTTGGAAACCCAGGTTTCCACCACTAGGCAGGATTCTTTGCGCTCCATGCAAGTCATGCTGCGGGCGCGTGGCAGCTATGCAAATCTATGGGCCTTTTTACGTCGCATGGAAAAAGATCAACCTTGGTGGACCTTGACGGAAACCACAATAAGACCGGCTTCGGAGAATGCCTCGCAACTGGACGCCATGCTACGCCTCATCGCGTTAGGTAGCCATGAGGTTTTAAAATGAATCGCAAGCATCTCTGGATTTGGGGGCCGCCCCTTTTTGCAACAGCCATCACGGTTTCACTTTTACAGCGTTTTATCGACGAGCAAGTGACGAGTCAGCAAGCCAAAATCATTACCCGTAATGCGCAACAAAACATGCCCTGGGCCAACCGGGGTTATCAAAGCCTGAACAATGAATTGAAAAACGCTTTGATAGGCGATACTCTGACTCCGGTATCCCCCTTTCACTCAACCTCACGCAGTTCTAACAGTTCGTCTTCCGGGTCACGCGCTACTGCCAGTCCCATAGTGCGGCCTACCCTGATTTTGAAGGGAACGGTCGGGAATGAAGTTGCGACCGTGATGAATGGCATGGGCAATAAATGGATAGTGCGTGTCGGAGAGCGAATCGACTCCGCCGAGGTAATGCGCATTGGCCCGGGAAAAGTGACATTCAAGGATCGCCATGGGCAATACGAGCTCGAATCTCAACCTTGATTCAAGCTCGCCTAGGCTCCTTCCAAGCGAACTAGATAAGTCCCTCTCGGGCCGATGCCAGAGGGGCGTGGCCCTACCTGTGGTTCTATCGGTTTTGGCTGCCTTAATTGCCTTGGCCGCCTTGCTCATGCAGCGGGGTCGCATGTCCACCGAACCCTGGGTAAAGGCCAGAGACAAGGCCCAAGCCCGCTATTGGGCCGAATCCGGACTGGCCTGGGCCTTATATTGCGAACGTTATGGTTTGGACCGCGATTCCACTTCTAAGGATTCCACGAGTCCATTGGGTACCCTGCTTTCTGCTGGCACTGATACTACGGAGGCTTTGCATTTTCGCTTGGATACTTCCGCGGTATTGCCTGAAGTGAATATCGATCGCAACAAGTCATTTCTGGAAATTACCTCGCAAGGCAAGCAAGGCCAGGATAGCTTGACCGTGATCGCTCGCTTTGGACGTAGGCTGGATCCGGCGGCCTTCGGTGCCGCTTTGACTTGGGAAAATGATATTCCCGTGCAGACCTTTTC
>JAYUVP010000290.1:0-12496 GCA_043753995.1 Fibrobacterota bacterium | reverse complement strand
GCCTTCCGCCATGAGGCCGCTGGTTTCCCAAATGCCTTTGAGGCGGGGAAGAATGTCATCGAGCGATTTGATATCCGAGGTGCGAAGTTCGGTTTCGCCGAGGATCAAAATGCCCTTGCTCAGTAAAACCTTGCGGAAGTCTTCATTGTCAAAGCTGATGAGGCATTTGGCGGAGAATTCGGCGGAGAGCGAATTGAAGTCGGTGAATGTCTTCACCACATATTCATTGGCCTGGGGATAAAAGGCCGCCAAGCTGCTGTCGGGGAAAAGTTGCAAGATCTTGGAATTGTCGATGAGCACGCAGCTATCGAAGTTTTCCGAGACAATACGATTGACGGCGCGCAGGGCATTGATTTTGGCCAAGGCGCTTTCATTGTCGGTAGGTATGGTGACCAGAGTAACAATGGGCAAGTTAAAACGTTTGAGGAGGCCGCCGAGTAAAGCAATATTGCTGCCCGTACCACCGCCGAGTCCGGCTGCAAGTAAAATGGCGTCCGCGCCTTGGACGAATTGCTGCACTGCCGATAGAATCTCGGGCAAGTGAGCGTAAATCGATTTTTCTCCGATGCGCGGATCTTTGCCGGCGCCGTCGCTTTCATTCAAGGGAATATGAATTTTGCGGTTGTCGGGTATATGCGCCAAGTCCTTGAGATCAAGGATGGACGTGTTGACGGCAATGCTCGGATAACCGAATTTCGCGAAATGGTTGGCAAGATTGCCACCGCATTGTCCCAGGCCGATAACGGCAAATCGAAGTCTAGTGCTCATACTTTCCCTCTTCGAAGCAAACTTAGCACATCGCGGCCCAAGCAGGTTGCGAGCTTGGGAACCTGGTCCTTAGGTTTCGGTCGTGGCGCTCTCGCTTTTATCAAAAGCCGCCATAAGAGCATGCCAGGCAAGGGTGGCGCACTTGATGCGGCTGCTGTATTCCTTGACGCCTAGGAACAGGGTCAGTTTACCCAGGTGATTCACCTTGGCCTCGGGGTCGAATTCCCCGGTGACCATGCCATGGAATTCGCTAAAGAGTTCCCGGGCCTCGCCCTGGGTTTTGCCCTTAAGTCCGGCCGTCATCAGAGAAGCACTGGCCTTGGAAATGGCGCAGCCATTGCCTTGAAAGCTCAGGTCCTCGATTTGGCCTTGGGAGTCGACCTTGGCAAATACAGTTATGTGGTCGCCGCATAAGGGGTTATGGCCTTCGCAATGATGGGTAGCTTCGGGCATTACCCGGAAGTTTCGTGGATTGCGATTGTGGTCAAGGATGACTTGCTGATAGAGGGCATTCGACTGCGACATAAGGTTAGGGGCTTCCGCTTAGAGTCGGCGATTATCCGGTGGGTTTATCCGGCAAAAAGAGCTTGCAAGCGAACAATGGCGGCAGCCAAAGCGTCGATATCGGCCTGGGTATTATAAGGCCCGAACGAGGCGCGCGCCGTAGCGGCCACGCCGAAACGGGCCATGGTGGGCTGGGCGCAATGATGTCCCGCTCGGATGGCTATGCCTTCTTCGTCGAGCAGGGTGCCGATATCGTGGGGATGAATGCCGTCTAAAGTGAATGAGAGTATGCCGCCCTTCTGCGCAGCTTCGCCGATAAGACGCAAACCGGGCAGGGCTTTCAGGACCTTGGTGCCATAATCCAACAACGTTTTTTCATGCTGTTCGATGCGGGACAAACCCACCGACATCAAATAGTCCACCGCGGCAGAAAGGCCGACCACTTCGACTATGGCCGGCGTTCCGGCTTCGAAGCGATGGGGTGGGTCTTGATAAGTCGTTTTCTCGAAAGTGACGGTCCGAATCATATCGCCGCCGCCTTCAAAGGGAGGTAGGCTGGCCAGCAAATCGTATTTGCCCCATAAGACGCCGATGCCGGTAGGGCCGAACATCTTGTGCCCCGAAAAGGCGAAGAAGTCTACGCCGAGAGCCTGCACATCGACGGGCATGTGGGCAATGCTCTGTGCGCCATCGGCAATGAAGAGTGCGCCAACCGCGTGAGCATCTCGCGCCATGGCAGTAATGGGGTTGATAGTCCCCAGGGCATTGGAGATGTGATTGACCGAGACCACCTTGGTCTTAGGCGAAAGCAAATTGCGATAGGCCTCCTGGTCGAGTTCGCCATTGTCGAGCACCGGAATGACGCGAATCACCGCCCCGCTCATTTCGCAGGCGATTTGCCAGGGCACGATATTGGCGTGATGCTCGATTTGCGAGAGCAGGATTTCGTCGCCCGCCTTTAGCTTTCCACGAGCCAAGCTATAGGCCAAAAGGTTGAGGCTGTCGGTGGTGCCCTTGGTGTAAATGATTTCTTTATCAGAACTTGCACCGATGAGCGTGGCTATTTTTTTGCGTGTGCCTTCAAAGGCGGCGGTGGCCTTTTCGCTGAGGCGATACACTCCCCGCCGAACCGTTCCGTAGCTTTCGCGATAAAAGCGATCCATGGCGTCGATGACAACCGTGGGCTTTTGTGTGGTCGCGGCCGAGTCGAGATAAATCAGGGGCTTGCCGCCCCAGGCCTCAGGAGGACGACTTAAAACCGGAAAATCGGCCTTGAGCTTGGCGATATCCAGAGGTGAGGTGTCGAGGGTGAAGGTGGCCATTTCAGGCTTTCAGGGCCGCAGCCAATAATCGGTGAAGTGTGGCATCGAGGCTGCTGCGATGGGGCCCCGCTGGAACGTCCTGTAAGGTCTCTTGCAAAAAGGCCCCCGTGAGCAAGGCGACAGCCTGGGCATCGGTGAGTCCGCGCGAGCGCAAATAGAAGCGTTGGGCTTCATCGAGGCGGCCCGTGGTCGCGCCGTGATTGCATTTCACATCGTCATTGCGAATCAAGAGGCGGGGCTTGGAGTCGGCGCGGGCTTCGTCGCTGAGCAAAAGGTTGCGCAGGGTTTGACTCGCTGAAGTTCCCTTGGCGCCACGGGCTACCTCAATGGTGCCATCGACGCTGCTGCGGCTTTTCTCTGCCAAAACGGTCTTGAACAATTGCCGAGAGGTAGCCTGGGGCGCGAGATGACGAATCAGCAAATGACGATGTGCTTGCATTTGTCCCGTGAGTACTGCGGTGCCAAGGATTTCGGCATGCGCTCCGGAGCCGGCCAAATCGATTTGCACCGAGGTGCGCGCCAGGGCATTGCCCGTGGTGCCCAAATGCAAATGCAAGGTTGCCCCAGCCTCCACATGAAAGCGGAGGCGAGTGAGCGAACGCACTCCTTCTCCCTCGGCATCGGTGGCATAAAAATGCAGCGTAGCATTGGCACCCACATGCACCCACAGGGAGGTGTTAAGCAATCGGTCCGCAAGTTCGCCCGAAAGTTCGGAATGCATGCCAACCCGGGCTGTCTGCCCGGCGGGAATATGCAGGCCAGCCGCGAAAGCCTGGTGAGACTCTGCGGGAGCATCGGGCCAGTTCAAGGTGATATCGGTAAAGGCTTCCGAGTCGGTAGGCGAGGAGGTGGTCGTCCAGAGCGGAGGGGAGGAAAAAGTTAAGGCAATTAAACCTGGGGCATCAGTCTCTTCTTCTAAGTCTTTATTCCAGGCGGTCTTGGCGCTTTCAATCCAAGGCAGATTCTCACTGAGGCCAAGGCCGGAAACCGTGGTTAAAACGGGCAAGGCCGTCGGTACGGAAGCCAGCTTAGGCAAAATATCTGAAAGGCGAACCGAGGTGAAAGCCTCGTCGCGATTTGTGGGCAAGCCCAAGGCTTTTAGCCTGGCCAAGGCCGCTAGGCGAATGGGGGCATCAGGAGCATAGACCGCTGGCGTCAGGGCTGCGGCTAGGCTGTTCAGGCCTGCCTCAAATGCCGGAGGCAAACTGGGCTGGGCTGCAGGCCTTAGGAATAAGGTGGTCGCTGCACGCGGCACCAAGCTTGTTGTCGGTAAGGGCGCGGTAGACGGGGAATTGGACGCAGACGCCGTCATGCGACCGCCGCAGGTTCCAGCAGCCAGTCATAGCCGCGCTTTTCCAATTCAAGGGCCAAGTCTTTATCGCCCGATTTGAGAATACGACCGCCTGCGAGGACATGCACAAAGTCGGGGTGCACATAGTCGAGCAAGCGCTGATAATGGGTGATGAGCAGCAGGGCGCGGTCGGGGCTACGCAGGGCATTAATGCCAGCGGCGACAATGCGCAAGGCATCGATGTCGAGACCCGAATCCGTTTCGTCGAGAACCGCTATAACTGGTTCTAGGAGCGCCATTTGCAGAATTTCATTACGCTTCTTTTCGCCCCCGGAAAAGCCTTCATTCACGGCCCGGTCGCGATAGCGTTCGTCCATGTCGAGGGCTTTCATCTTGTCTGCCAAGACTTGCTGAAAGTCCATGGGGTCCCATTCTTCGAGACCGCGCTGTTTGCGCCGGGCATTGGCCGTCATGCGCAAGAATTCGGCATTGTTCACACCGGGCACTTCGACGGGGTATTGATAGCCCAAGAAAATTCCGCGACGCGCCCGCTCATCCGCTGCGAGGGGCAAAAGGTCTTGGTCTTGAAAGGTGACGCTGCCGCCAGTGACCGTGTAGTCGGGATGCCCTGCGAGAATTTTGGAAAGCGTGCTTTTACCCGAGCCATTGGGGCCCATGATGGCATGCACCTCGCCAGCCTTCAATTCAAGGTTAATGCCTTTCAAAATGGCTTGGCCATCGATGGAGGCATGCAAGTCGCGTATGCTGAGTAGGGAGGGGGAAAGGGGTGCGGCGAACATGATAGGTATTCCTGATTCTCGGGCTTTAGGGCGATTTGGTGGCCTGAATTGCTTCGGCCTAGCCCACGCTGTTTTCGAGTTTAAGAGCTAGCAGCTTTTGGGCCTCGACGGCGAATTCCATAGGCAATTGCTGAAAGACCTGTTGGCAAAAACCGTTGATGATGAGCTGAATTGCATCTTCCCGGGTCAAGCCCCGCGATTGCAAATAGAAAAGCTGGTCCTCGCTGATTTTCGATGTCGAGGCTTCATGCTCCACTACGGCCTGAGGATTTGAGGATTCAATCACTGGGAAGGTATGCGCTCCGCAATTTTCGCCCACAAGCATGCTATCGCATTGGCTGAAATTTCTCGCGCCGACGGCATTTTTGGCGATGCGCACCAAGCCGCGATAGGCATTGCTGCTATGGTCGGCTGAGATGCCCTTGCTGACAATCAAGGAGCGGGTGTTTTTGCCCAAGTGAATCATCTTGGTGCCGGTGTCGGCCTGCATGCGACCATTGGTCAAGGCCACCGAATAGAATTCGCCCACGCTGTCGTCACCGACGAGAATGCAGCTCGGGTATTTCCAGGTAATGGCCGAGCCGGTTTCGACTTGGGTCCAGCTGATCTTGGATTTTTTGCCCAGGCACTTGCCGCGCTTGGTGACGAAATTGAAAATGCCACCTTTACCGGTTTCAGGGTCGCCCGCATACCAGTTTTGCACCGTGCTGTATTTGATTTCGGCATTGTCCAAAGTGACCAGTTCGACCACGGCGGCATGCAATTGATTGGTGTCGAATTTGGGCGCCGTGCAGCCTTCGAGATAGCTGACATAGCTGCCTTCGGCGGCGACAATCAAGGTCCGCTCGAATTGCCCAGACTCTTCCGTATTGATGCGGAAATAAGTCGAAAGCTCCATGGGGCATTTGGTATTGGGTGGTATGTAAACGAAAGACCCATCGGTGAAGACGGCGGAATTCAGGGCCGCATAAAAGTTGTCGCCGATGGGAACCACGGTGCCGAGATAGGCTTCGATAAGCTCGGGATATTCTTTGACGGCCTCGGAAATGGAGCAGAAAATAACACCATGCTCCAGCAGTTTTTTCTTGTGGGTGGTGGCCACGCTGACGCTATCAAAGACGGCGTCGACGGCCACATTGGCCAACTTTTTCTGCTCATCCAGGGGAATGCCCAGACGCGCAAAGGTTTTCAATATCTCGGGATCGATTTCTTCGAGGCTGTTGACGGTGGCCTTTTGCTTAGGCGCCGCGAAATAAACGATATCCTGATAATCGATGGGGGGATAATCGACCGCAGCCCAAGTCGGCTCGGTCATGGTCAGCCATTTGCGATAGGCTTTCAGGCGAAAGTCGAGAAGGAAAGGGGGTTCGTTTTTCTTGGCCGAGATGGCGCGGATAACGTCTTCGCTCAAACCCCGCTTGAGGGTTTCCATTTCCACCGGCGTGGTGAAACCGTATTCATAATCTTTGGCGGAAAACTCGCCGGTGGTGGGGGTACTGTCCATATGTCCCTACTGAGGCCTGCGCTTAGCGATATTCGCTAAGCTCTTCTGCCATCAATGGTTATGCAAGTCTACTGGAATCACCTGCAGGCCCGCAAAAAGTTCGCGTCGCAAGGTGTCTTCGATATAGGAAAGTGTTGCCCCGGTGGCTGAGCCGCAACCGCCGCAAGCGCCCTGATAGCGAATGGTCAGTTTGCGTCCTTCTTCGAGTTCGACAATTTCCATGTCTCCGCCGTCCATGTTTAGGCCGGGGCGAATGTCGCGTGTGATCAAGGCTTCAATGCTTTGAATCTGAGATTCTTTGGGTGTGGCCAGCCAGGCTTCGTCGCGGGCCGTGAGGTTTTCAAAAGCCGAAGGTCTTTCGGCTTCGCTTTTCTTGAGCTGTATGCTGGCCAAGGCCAGGGCCTTGGCTGCAGGAAAAGCATCGCCTGCCGTCTTGAGCAGAGGAAGCAAATTGGCGAAGGCCTCCTCCGCTGGAGCGAGGGTTGCTGGTTGGTCGGGCAAGTCGCGAAGTTTGGTTTCGATGTCGGCTATGCCTAGGGCCAAGGCATCATCGAGTTTGATTCCGCGTACCATGTCGCAAAGGGTATCGCCCATGGCCATGGAAATGGGGCCGCCATAGCTGAAAAACTTCGCATCGTAAATTCGATCGGACTCGGGATCGATAAGCCAATAAACCTTGATGTCCTTATGCTTGGCCGTGACCAAGGCTAAATCCTTGGTGGTGGCATCCTCAGTGAAGAAGGCGCCGCGATGGCGTGGCGAAGAGGCCAGGGCCTCCACCTTGCGCGAATGCGGTGCGGCTACAACTTGGACAGGCACTGCCGTGGCCGAAAGGCCGCCTTCAGGTGAGGGGGTAGGAGAAGCACTTTCGGACATAGTCCTAATTTACAATAATCATCTACTAGATTGGTGGATAATTCAAAGTGGCCTAGGGACTTTTCTCTAAGCTATTATATGGCCGAAACTTAGAGCTTTGGTAAAGCCATAATCCTTAGGGAGCCTTTATGTCCCCGTCCTCAGAAAACTCGAAGCCTCCGCGTCGGCGAGTTGCCGGTCTTTTACATGCAGAACCCAAGGCCGAAATCTTGCAGATTCTGGGCTGGGTACGGACTCGACGGGAAAGCAAGGCCGGGGTGGCCTTTGTCGAGGTTAATGACGGCTCGACTTTTGAAAATCTTCAAGTCGTGGTGCCGACCACTTGGTCCGGCTATAGCGAAGTGGTCCCTCAGCTTTACCCTGGAACGTCTATTGAGGTGATTGGCCGACTGGTCGCTTCTCAGGGAGGCAAGCAAAAAGTGGAAGTGCAAGCCGACTCGGTTTCCCTACTTGGGACATGCGATCCGCTGGCTTATCCTATCGCTAAACAGAAAATGACCTATGAGTATTTGCGCGAGGTCACGCATTTGCGGGGACGCACCAATACTTTCGCCGCATTAATGCGCTTGCGAAATGTGCTGTCGATGGCGGTGCATGGCTTTTTCCAGGAGCGCGGCTTCACTTGGTTGCATACGCCGATTTTGACGGCCAATGATGCCGAAGGCGCGGGCAATATGTTTCGCGCAACGACCTTGGATCTCGATGCCTTGGCGAAGGGCGGCAAGCCCGTGGACAACAAGGAAGACTTTTTCGGCAAGTCAGTGAATCTCACGGTGTCGGGCCAATTGGAAGGCGAGGCCTATGCCTGCGCCATCGGCGACATTTACACCTTCGGTCCCACTTTTCGCGCTGAGAACTCCCATACCTCGCGACATCTCGCCGAATTTTGGATGGTTGAACCCGAAATGGCTTTTGCCGACTTGGAGCAAAACAAGACCGTGGCCGAAGCTTTTCTAAAGCATTTGCTGGCGACGGCTTTAGAAAAATGTCCCAAGGAATTGGAGTTCTTCGAGCAACGGGTAGCGCCAGGGTTACGCCAGGCCTTGGAAGACGTCGTGGTGAGGCCTTTTGTGCATATGACTTATACCGAAGCCGTGGCCAAGCTCAAGCAAAGCGGGATTAAATTCCAGTACCCTGTGGAATGGGGCCATGATTTGCAAAGCGAACATGAGCGCTGGCTTTCGGAAAAGCTGGCGGCTGCTCCCGTTATTTTGACCGACTATCCCAAAGACATCAAGGCCTTTTACATGCGCCTCAATGAGGATGGCAAAACCGTGCGTGCCATGGATGTCCTGGTGCCACAAATCGGGGAAATCATCGGGGGAGCCCAGCGCGAAGAGCGCCTGGACGTGCTCACCCGCCGCATGCAAGAAATGGGTATTCATGCCCAGTCGCTGGACTGGTATTTGGACTTGAGGCGCTTCGGCACGGTGCCCCATGCAGGCTTTGGCCTTGGCTTTGAACGTCTCGTGCAATTCGTGAGTGGAATGAACAATATTCGCGATGTGATTCCATTTCCAAGACATGCGGGTAGCATCGGGGTATAGCGGAAAAAGGACATCTTGTCGCTGCGATTTTCTCTGAGCGGCATGGGTTTTTCAAAAAAATGATATATGGTTTGTCATGATGATTGCCAAACCTCTCGCCAAAGCCATGGCGTCTTTTGCCATGTTTGCCTTGGCCTTGGGTTTGGTAGCGGCCAATGAATACCCGCCTAAAGATTTCAAGATTGCCTTTTTGGGTGATCAAGGCTTAGGCCCGGGCTCCGAGGCCACCTTGCAATTAGTCAAGCGCGAGGGAAGTCATGCCCTGGTGCATCTTGGCGACTTCGATTACACCGACAACCCGGCGGCATGGGAAGACCAAACCAATCGCATTTTAGGGCCAGATTTCCCGCAAATCGCCGTAGTTGGCAACCATGATTTACTCGGTTGGCCAGGCACCGGTGGATATTACCAGTTCATTCGTGAACGCTTGGCGAAAATGGGTGTTAGCGTGAAAGGGGAAGCGGGCGTGAAATGCTCCTTCCACTACCAAGGCATTTTCTTTGTCCTCACGGCTCCCGGCTTATTGGGTACGGGTTATCCCGAATTCATACGTACCCAACTCACCGCCGACACCTCGATTTGGAAAATTTCGGCCTGGCATGTCAATCAAGCCCTGATGCAAGTGGGCAGTAAGGGCGACGAAGCGGGCTGGGGCGTTTACGAACAAAGCCGCCTCGGCGGTGCGATCATTGCCACGGCTCACGAGCATACCTATAGCCGGACGCACTTGCTTAGCAGCATGCAAAACCAAGTTGTAGCCTCTCGTAGCGGTCCCTTGCGAATACGCCCGGGCCGTACCTTCGCCTTTGTTTCCGGATTGGGTGGGTCGCCCGAAATCCGGCCGCAATACCGCTTTGGCGACTGGTGGGCCAAGGTGTATACCGCAACTCAGGGCGCCGTGCCAGGGGCCTTATTCGCAACCTTTCATGTCGATGACAATCCCCGTAAGGCAAGATTTTATTTCAAAAACATTCACAATGCGGTGATAGACAGCTTCGAGGTTTTCAGCGACACCTTCAAGGTGGTTCCGCCTGAGATTCCTAAACCAGGACCAAGCCCTCGCCCTCGCACCTTGGAATTAAACCCTGATGAATTGGGCCTTTCCCCGGGTGCGGACATTCGCGTACATGATGTCTCGGGCCGCACTCTCGCGATTTACCAAAACCTGATGGCCCCCGTTTTGATAGACATGCAGGGCAATGGTCTGATTTTCGTCAGAGTCGAAGACAGAAATCATCGCTTGCTTCGAAAAATTCTCTTGATGCCTTAATCTATCGCACCGGATGCCAGCGGGAATCGGTACGTATCCATCCCAGGGGTATACCAAATGGTTCGGCGAACTGGGGACAAAAAAGCATTTCTGATTAACCTATCTCAGTTATAATGATGTTTCGGAATTATTACCTGATGATTACACGTGTTTGCACACCCTTTGGTGAGGCCTTATGAGTCAACCCACTTTTCGATTTTCACTCTCGATATTCCTGGCGATTTCAGCCGCACCTGGTTTTGCACAAGACGCGAGTGTTAACCTCCGTGGTACGGTAACCGATTCGGCGGGTACTCCCATATCGGCGGCGACCGTCAAGTTGGAGGGCAAAGGCATCACGGCCACTAGCGCCGCGGACGGAAGCTTTACCTTGACGAGTGGAACAAGTGCCAACCGCAATGACCTTGGCCGGGTCCCCATGGTCACGCTTCGCGAAGGCTTGCTTTTCCTTTCCGTCGAAGAGAAGTCCGAAGTCACGGTCATCGCTTTCGGACTCAAGGGCGAAATCCTTTCGACTCTCCGCCGCGTCGTCGATGCCGGGTCGCGAACTCTGGCTTTGCCGCGATTGGAATCCGGGGTATGCTTTTTTAGGGTGAAAGTCGGTGACCGGGAGACTCTGGTCAGTGCTTTTTCCTTAGGCAGCAAAAGTCAAGGAGTCACACTTGGCATGCAAAGTGTGAATCAAGGTGCGGCCTTGTCGAAAACAGGGCGAACCGCAGCGGCGCTTTATGATGTCATCACCACCACCAAGTCGGGCTTCTTAAAGGCCTATGTGACGGTATCGAATTCGGATTCGGCCAATATCAAAATCAAAATGCTGAAGGAAGGCGCGACCAAATTCAGCTTCTTCATCGTCAGCCAAAAAGCCATGCAGGAACTTTCCAAAAACAATAATGGCTTCGGCGGCGATTTCCGTTTCGGAGAAACCGGCGCGGGCGCCGGATTACGCGGAGCCGACAAAATCTGCGCCACGGTTGCCGAGAAAAGCATGCCGGGTTCCTCAGTCAAAGGATGGCGAGCCTTCCTAAGCGTCACGGCGGATGCCTCAGGCAAGCAGGTGAATGCCATAGACCGAGTCGGTGACGGCCCTTGGTACGATCGCACCGGGCGTCTTTTAGCTCCGAAAAAGGCTGATCTTTTGGCTGTACGTCCGCAAAACGGAGACGTCAACATTCAGAATGATTTGCCGAACGAGGATGGCACACCCAATCACACCCCAGTTCCCGGCCAACCTGCGGTGGACAATCATCACATGGTCACAGGTTCTAGTACGACAGGCACCTTGGCCTCGGCTACGGCGACTTGCAAGGATTGGACGACGGCCGAAGGTACCACGGCAAATGGCAAGCCCAGCTGCGGCTTTGCTTGGCCGCGAGGCGGTGGGGGTAGCGGTAGTGGCTCGAATTGGATGTCGACTTTTAGCGCGCAAGGTTGCGCTGCCGGATACCACTTCGACAATACAGGTGGCCAGGCTTCGGCCACCGGCTCCATTATCGGTTCTAATGGCGGTTATGGCGGCTTTTACTGTTTCGCTCTCAATCCATAAATGACGGAGTCCTCGGTGAAGAAACTTTTGTTTGGTGCTGCACGAGTCCTGGTTTTGCCCCTTGGATTATTCCTAGGTGCTTGCGTGAATGAGACGGATAATGGGACTCCAAAAACTGGAGGAAGTCAAAAGGCCTATGGCCGCTTTCTAATCAGTTTGAAGGTGCCCACCGATTTTTCTGTAGGTTATACAACGATTGAAGGCAAATTCACTCCGAAACCATCGCCATCTCCCGTGGCATTCATCCATGGCCCCTTGGTTGGCGGTTGTCGGGTGATCACCCCATCAGCACCTTCCTGTATTCCTGGTTGCTCCAGCGGCTTCATTTGTGTAGCTAATAACCAGTGCCAAGAAGATCCCGAGGCAATAAAAATTGGAACGGTCACGGCCAAGGGAATAAAAACCAAAAAGACTTCGGCCTCTTTTGATTTGAAATGGGGGAGCAGGTCTTATCAAGTCTCTCCAAACGATACCTTGGTTTATCCGCCATTCAGCGAAAACGATCCGATCCTCTTCACGGGTACAGGCGATAGCATCTATACCAGTTTTACCCTATCCACTAAGGGAATAAGCCCATTGTCTGTTTTGAATGACACCATCACCATGGCCGATGGTAAGCCCATGAGCTTGAAATGGGTACCTCAGGCAAATACAGGCTCTGCCACCATTTCTGTATCCGTTGACATCAGCCATCATGGGGGATTGAAGGGCAAAATCGAATGCCTCGATGTCGCTGACAATGGGTCACTGGATATTCCGGCGACTCTGGTGGATCAGCTCAAGGCTCTCGGTATTTCCGGTTTCCCGAAGGTCGAGTTGACTCGGATCGCCGTTGCCAAATCCACCGAAACCCATGCTGAACTAGCCATTGAGTCGAATATCACTAAGCTATTGAACATTCCGGGCTTGATCTCCTGCGATGATGATGAAGGTTGCCCCCTCGGGCAAAAATGCCAAGCGGATTTGCAATGCAAAATGGACACGACGACCGTTACGGGGATGAAACAGTGAAAATTCGAATATTCTCGGTTGCTGGTATGGTCGTCGCTTCGTCTATCGCCTTTTGGG
>JAYUVP010000289.1:0-4012 GCA_043753995.1 Fibrobacterota bacterium | reverse complement strand
TCGACGACGGTGTATACTCCAACGCAAAATTTCGGCACGGACCTCTCCAGTAGGGATAACGATGTTGCGGTGGAGGTTACCTCGGCGACCCAGAGCGAGGACGGCAAGCATGTCCATATCAAGCTCGCGGGCCTGCTGCCACGGCGGATGTATACCATTGGGGCCATTGGCGTCACCTCGGCCGTCGGCGGACAGGACTTGTATACCAATACGGGATACTATACCCTGAATACCGTGTCTCCTGATTCGGGAAACACGACGCGCCTCGCTCGCCAGGACGGCGATTTCTCGCGCCGGATCCATACTACCATGCATCGGAACCGGGTCGCTTTCGACTTGCCATTCCGCGGCCCCTGGAGAATCGATATGCTGCATCCGGATGGCACATGCATTTCGCAGGTGGCTGGCTCCGGGCCTGGCCGCTTCGAGAGCGCATCCCTGCCACCAGGCTTGTATGTGATCGTTGGCCGGGCCGAGGGTAATGTGTTCCGGAAAAAGGTCATGATCCGCTAAGGTGAAAATGCCGCGGGTTCGAATCCCGCCATCCCGAAGTCAAGCCTTATTTATTAATCAAAGAAACGTTACCTGTATCGCATGTTTTCCACCTAATGATCCGACACGAAATCCAAAGCCTCGAAAGCCGAGGGATTTTGTCGCCGACTTTCACCCCTTGGAAAGGAAAACATGAAACTTACGGGCCGATCTTTACTTTTGGGTTCTCTCCTGATTTTTGCCGCGGGCTCTCATGCCGCGGCTACCAAAATCATCGACAATGGACCTGATGCGGGCAAGAAAATCATCGCCATTATCGGCGATGGCTTTAATGCCGCGCAACAAGCCACTTATAACTCCGATGTGACAAATCTCATTGTCGACGGGGTTTTCGGGAATGACTTTTTTGAGGAAAACCACAATGCCTTCAATGTTTATCGAGTCAATCTGACTTCGGTGGACAGCACGGTCAGCACCCGCGTTTACAATGAAAACGGAACGCCGAGTGACGCCAGCGACGACGTCATCGTCAGCACCACCATGCGCAATACCCCCCTCAAATACATCTATTCCGGGTCCTGGGCGCATTGTTGGATGGAGCCTTCCGCAACCACCAATACATTGATCAGCAATGCCTTGGCCGCCAATGTCCCGAACTATGATTTCGTGGTCATCATCCTGAATAACAATGGCTTCGGCGGTTGTGGCGGCGGAGGACGGCAAGTCGTGACTCGCACCAGCAGTTGGCCCGTGGTGGCGCATGAGTTTGGCCACGGCATCGGTGGCTTGCGGGACGAATACACCACGGCCCGCCCCTATACCGGCGCGGCACTCAATGGCATCAATTGCACCACGGACCTGACCAGCGCCAGCATATACTGGAAGCGCTTTGTCTCGCCCGCCACAGCCTTGCCGACCACCTTTGGCGCAGGCATGGACGCGAATCGCACCGTGGGCGCCTTTGCCGGCTGTGGCACCTACAATTCCGGCATTTATCGACCCGTCAACAATTGCCGCATGAATGGCAATACGCCCAAGTATTGCCCGGTTTGCTACACCCACATGAAGAAAATGCTTTTCCCGCCCCTGGCGCAGAATTTTTCAAAGACGATATCGCTCGATTTCTCAGGCGACAATAAGGACGACGTCGTGCTGCACAACGGCGGCGATTTGCATCTCTATAGCGTCAGCGCCTCGCCCTATACCTTGAGCCTCACCGAGGCGCATAACAATACCGTTCCGGCCGGTCCCGGCGGTGCCATCTGGACCTTGAGCGCCGGCGACCAATTCTTTCCCGGCGATTTCGATAATGATGGCAAGGACGACCTCTATGTCTTCAACGGCGCCAATGCCATGGGGATGCTGAAATCCACCGGCACGGGTTTTCAGTGCATCAAGTTTTATTCCGGCGTTCTTGGAGGAAGCTGGTCCATGTCATCGGGTGACAAATATCAAGTCGGTGATTTTGATGGCGATCATCGCGCTGACCTCTTTGTCGCCAATGGAGCTACTTGGGGCACGCCCTGGGTGGGAACCTTTCTCTCCTCGGGCACGGCCGTCACCAGCTCGGTCTATACCCCTACCACCTTGACTTCGTGGACCATGCAGGCCAATGACCAACATTTTCTCGGCGACTTCAATGGCGACGGAAAAACCGACCTTTATATCATGAACAATGTCGATTGGGGCGCGACCAAGTATTTGGGCATGATTCAATCCACCGGGCCGGCTTTTGCTTTCGTAAAAACCTTCGTCAATGTCGCAGCCACCTATAACTTGAAACTCAATGATAAGGTTTTTGTGGGCGACTTCGATGGTGATTTGAAATCCGATCTCTATGCCTTCAACAATACGGGTACCCTCGCCTATCTCTATATGCTGAAATCGTCCGGCACGGATCTCAGCTATCTTACCGCTTACAACAATTCACTGGGATCGGGATATTATCTCTCCAGTTGGGTCTTGGGAGCGGCGGACAAGTTTCAGGTCGCCGACGTAAACAATGACGGAAAATCCGACCTATTCGCCTTTAACACCTCGGTATCCGGTTCGGAAAAACTCGGCACCTTGACCTCCAGCGGTTTGGGCCTTACGGGATCTTTCGTCACCGATTGGATAGGCGGATGGAATTTGGGTGCGGTGGATTTGCTGACGCCCGCTAATTATACCGGTGGCATCGGCACCAGCGGATTGTATATTCACAATAATGAATGGTTCGGCCTGATTCGCAAGACTGCGGGCAGCCTGACCTTTGATCGCATTTATTATCACTGGCTTTATACCGCTCTTTCAGACGCAGCTCCCTGGTCGGATGGCTTCCCATAATGGCACGCCGCTTCGCATTCACCGACAACCAGAACGTCTCCCACTTTTTCCATCGAGGATATACCATGCATCGAATCCATTCCAAGCCTAGCCTGACTTGCTTAGCCCTGCTCACCAGCATGACTCTCGCCGTCTCGGCGCATGCCGCCGATCCCATGGCCGAGTCGCAAAAGCAATTGGCGAATAAACCCCGTTCCCAATCCCAGGTCACCGCAGGAAAAGCCGCTACCCTGATGCCAGCGAAGACCTCCGTGGCCAGGAGCGACAAGGCCTATTTGCATTGTGTCTTTCGAGTGAGCAAGGACGGCAAGATGAATTTGCTGCATGCCACCGAAGTCGCTGGCGAACCGATTTTGCCTGAAGTCACGGGAGGCGGATTTCTCTACGAGGTTGCCAGGGGAAACGAAGTCCTTGGCACTCAAGGCATGGCCGATCCCTTTGAAAGGCGCGCCTTTCCCGGACCGAAGGAAAGCAAATTAGAAGGGCACCACTTTGATTCGACCGAGGAGGCCGACATCATAGTCAAGATTCCCAATACTCGGCTATCTGACGCAGCGCTGAGCGAAATATCCTTGGCTTTCTATGAATACCAGGGGTCAAGTCATATAGACAAATTGGATAAGGAGGTGCTTGCCGAATTGAAAGCCAAGCATCAACTGAAGCGCTTCTCTGAGATGCCCGCTCGCACCCTGGGGCAAGCCATTCAGGAGCGCTTCGTTCCGACTGCGAAATAATCGCGACGATTAGCCCATGGATTCGCGTCCGGCCTTTGGGGGCCGGACGCTTTTTTTATTCCTCGAATTCTTATTGCTGCCCCCAAGCCCAACACGGATTTGACTTCATTCAGACCAGGCGGAATGCCCGCCCGGCGCTATTTCGGGAAGGCGTGGGTGTCTTGGACTATCCACAAAACACCTAAGCGCGCTTTCACTAGGCGCGGATCCCTGGATTTCTCCAAATTGGGGGAATGTGGGCTATCAAGCCGGCCTACCTTGGCGAAAGACGGAAATAGCATGTCCATATCACGCAATGTTTTCGGGTACATGCTCATGCTGGGCTTGTTGGCTGCCGTTACCATTCAGGGTCAAGCGGGTAGTCCCTTGATTGGAAAGACCATCCATGTCTATAATCCGGCTCCCGGAGATTCGGTTTTCGTTGATTTGAGCGGTACCGGTTACCGCATGAAAGCCGAGCC
>JAYUVP010000288.1:0-5073 GCA_043753995.1 Fibrobacterota bacterium | reverse complement strand
GTGAGTTGCCCGTCATGGGTGGCCACATGAGCGCTGGCATATAAGTCACGGCCGTCCAGCGTCCACAAATGCAAATCATGCACGGCGGCCACTTGCGGTTGAGCCAACAAATCAGCGCGCACGGCGGTGGCGTCGAGCCCCAGCGGGACACCCTCGACGAGAATATGGCTGCTGCGCATGAGCAATTTGACCGCCCCGAATAGCAGAATGCCGACCACCAATAAGGCCAATAGGGGATCGGCCCAAGCCCAGCCTGTCCACATCATGATGGCTCCAGCGGCCACGGCGGCTATGGAGGAAAGGGTATCGCCAATCACATGCCAAATGACCCCTTCTTCGTTCAGGGTTCGCTCTCCCTCGCCATGATGCAGCCAAAAAAGCAAAACCACATTCACGATGAGTCCGGCCAAGGCTACGAAGAAAACGCCCCGTCCTTGCACTTCCAACGGATTTTGCAAGCGGTGTATGGCCTCATAGCCGAGCCAAAGGCAAAGCCATAAAAGGCTTAAGGCATTCGCAAAGGCCGCTAACACTTCCACGCGTTTGTATCCGTAAGTGCGTCGAGTGGAGGCGCGTCGTCGACTGAGCACGGCGGCGGCTCCGGCCAAACCCAAGGAAGCGGCGTCGGAAAGCATATGTACGCCGTCGGATAGCAGGGCCAAGCTATTAAAAATCAAACCCGTGACGATTTCGAGAACCATGAACACGAAAACCAAGCCCAAAGCCCAAAACAGGCGCTGCGTAGAAGCGCCGTGGCCCAGACCGCCATGGTCGTGGGAATGAGACTCATGGGAGTCATGAGGGTGGCCGGAATGGCCTTGTGGGTGGGAATGAGAATGGCTCATAGGTTCGGGGGCCTGATTTTTCCTCGGCCCAAAAGGATGGTAGTCGCTGCCCGGCGCATTCGACAAGGGTCAGGTGGGATTTTTGCAGTCAATTTTGCTGCGCATTGGGGACCTGTTTGGCCTTAGCCGTGGAATCACGCAAATATCCCGAGGCCGTCACTAGATAATCGAGAAGGAGAGGGATTTGATCGACGGAAAGCTCCGCCTTTACCCGCATCTCGGCCACATGGCGCGGCCATTCTAGCAGGGAATATTTAGCGGGCCGGCGCAAGCTATGGCATCCTCCGCAGGAGGACGCATATAGGGCATGTCCTTGCATCAGGCGATTTAAATCCACCTCCAGACCCTGATCGCGGGCATACGCCGCATAGCTCTCGGTGGGAGGGGGCACATTGATCGAGCAGTCCGTGAATGCCGTAAAGCAAATAATCACGATAGCTTGGGATACGCCCCGAATTAAAAGCGGCCGCGTTTCTCCGGATTTCACAGATGAAAGGACAATAACAGCCGCGTTTGCAGCCGTTCGTGATCCTGCAAATCCAATGACGATTCGCCTTCGGATTTCGCCGCCGGCAATTGCGGTAAAATGGTAAGGTTCAGCCACCAGCTTTTGCTGGCATAGGTCAGGGTGGGACCGAGATGAAAGGTGGCCGTACTCAAATCCCAAGTGTCATTTTCCTGGGTATAAACTTCTTGATTCAGAAACTCCACGCCTGCGCTTAAGCCATGGCCGAAATCATAAGCGGCCGCCAAATTGAATTCGAAAACAGCCTCCTCGGTGAGCCATTCGACTTCACGGTCGGTGGCCGTGCGGCGGCGTAATTCCGGAACCCATTCCCCCTCACCGACGATATTGGCAGCGAATAGCCAATCACCGTGTTTTTTATCCAGGAGTATTTTGCCTTCGACGCCTACTTCGTCGGTGCCATAACCGAGTTCGAGATAAAGCGCCGAGCCGATGGGGCTGGTTGATGGATCGGTTAATTGGGTTTTGACCTCGGCGGAAATGCCGTCCCAACCTGGATGGGTCACCAATTCCCCGCCTTCATAGGCCGTGATATTGCTCCAGTTGAGGTAAAAGGCGCCCATGACGTATTTGGCCAAACCGAATTCAAATTCCACTCGATGTTTCAGTTTCGAATAGTATTGGTCGCGACCCATGGAGGACGTCGTCCAAAGCTCGACCTCCTTGGCGCCTACAGGTAGGGTGGCGGTTTCATAGGCATAGCCGAAATGCCTTTCATTGGCATGGGCCAAGGCTAAGGTGAAAACCGTTATCAGAGCAAAGAAAAAAAGTGATTTGCACCGCATCGCTTGGTTCATGGGTAATCCTTTAAAAGGCAGGAAGTTAGCACCCCTGCTAAGCCATTACAAGAAATAGTCTCAGTATTGAGAACGCCGATTAGGCTTGGGGCTCCGGCGAAAAATGCCCCCGGCATACGGGGGCATGGAAAAGGCGAATTCGTGGTTCTTCAGGCCTTGAGGAGGGCGTCCAAGGCGGCTTGATAATTCGGCTCCGAGACGATTTCCGGAACCTGTTCGGTATAGGCCACCTTGCCACTGGCGTCGATGACGACCACGGAACGAGCCAGCAGGCCGGCCATCCCGCTACTGGTAATGCGCACGCCATAACGCTCGCCGAAGGACATGTCGCGCAATTCTGAAGTGGTGACGACCTTGTCTATGCCTTCGGCTCCGCAAAATCGGCCCAAGGCAAAAGGGGTGTCGCGGGAAACGCCCACCACCACGGTATTGGGAATGCTAGCGGCATCGACATTGAATTTGCGTACCGAAGTGGCGCAAATGCCAGTATCAATGCTGGGATAAATATTCAGCAGGATTTTTTTGCCTACGAAATCCTTGAGGGAGATATCGCTCAAGTCGGATTTGGTCAAGCGAAAGTCAGGAGCGGCGGAGCCGACCTTGGGCAATTCCCCGCTGGTGCTGATGGCATTGCCTTTGAGTAGTACTTGGGACATGAGAGCCTCTTTTTTCGCCCGATAGTTGGGAAGATGGGAAAGGGAGGCCTTGAATAATAAAAATCGAACGTCGCTAACTCAGGGGTGAGCAATTCGGCCGTCTTCGCGCAACCAATCCAAGGCGGCAAGGGCGATGGCCTGGGTCAAAGCGCGTAATTTCACCAAGGCGTCTGGAAGCGGCATCAAGCTTGATTCATCGAGATAAAGGCCTCGATTGCATTCGATCATCAAGCCAGGAGGATGCTTGGGCGAATGGGCTTGGCTATGGGCCTCCAAGATATAGCCGCCATTGAAAGGGTCGTTGAAGCGGACTCGCTTTTCCGCCGGCCAGGAAGGAAACATACGTGCTACCTCGGTTTCGGCGGCCCGAAAGGCGGCCTCAGCCATGCCAGGCGGACAGGTGGCGCGAATACCCTCCGAAGTTTCCACTTCGGTAGCCAAGCAAATAGCGGGACGGACTCCACCGGCATCGGGACTGAGTTGGGGACCGACTTCGCTCATGGAATGGCCATCAATAAGGAGAGCTAGGTCTTGGGCTTGCAAGGATTCGGACATGGCTTGATGATAGGGATCCCAGTACTGCCGCAGGCGTTCCTCGCTATCGGCGATGACAAAGCCCTTGGGATAAAAAGGAATGAGATCGAAATCCACAGACTTGACGACGCCATTGGGGCCGCTCGCTTGGCGGGACCGATTCACGTCGACGACAAAACGCGACCATGGCGTGCTCACGACCCGAGAGGCTTCGGGCCAGTGAAAAATGGAATGGGTGTAGGGATCGCCGCCGGCGAAGCAACGACGCCTCAGATTCGTCTCGCTTTCGCCCCGCTTCAGCATGTCGGCGAGAATGGACGGCGGCAAATCGTGGCCATCATGCGGTATGGAAATGAGCAAGGGCCAAGGCAAGAGGGGAGACGAAGTCATAAATTCTGCCACTGCTTTAGCAAGGGGGCGAAGGCCGCCTGGACATCCGAAGGTTGGCCTGCGAAGTGATTCGCAAACAGGGCAAAACAAACCATGCGCCCGGATTTGGTTTTGAGAAAGCCGGCCAAGGTGGCCACGCCTTCCAAGGTGCCGGTTTTGGCCCAGAGTCGGCCCCGCAAGTTTTCCCCGTAACGCGCGAGTTTCTCCTCGGTTCCCGGTGCTCCCAGCATGGATTCGCGCAGTACCGCGAATGTCGAGGCATTGCGGGTCGCCCTTTGCAGCCAAAGGGTGAATTGGGCTGGGCTGACTCGGTTCAGTGGCGACAAGCCGACGCCGTCGTAGATCACCATTTGGCGGGCATTCCCTTTTTCCTTGGCGAGTAGGATTTGAAAGGCCTTGATTCCGCCTTCACGCGAACCGGGCTGCTTCATGGCCTTAGCCGATTGGGCGAAAAGGTGGGCGGCGACATGATTATCACTGTTGACGAGCATGCGGCGCAGCAGGACGCTCAAGGGAGGCGATCGCCAAGTGGCCAGGGGTTCACGGGCTGCGATCAGGGCTTCGGAGCGCGGCGGTTGGCAGGCCATCGGGGCCGAGGATTCCTTGATTCGAAAGCCTTCGGCTTGCAAAAAGGCCTTGAACTCACGGGTGAGGGTCCAGCCAGGGTCGGGCAAGGCCCCGCGTATGCGGAATTCCCAATGTCCCGCGGGATAGGTACCGCGCAAGACACGTAGCAGGGAAGGTGCTGCCCCGAAGATATAGGCGCTATCCCGGCCTTGTGTGGGCCCCGACAATAGGCGATTGTCGAATCTTTCAATGCCCGAATGGATGGGGTCGGTGCCCAATACCGGCATGGGTTCGCCTACGCGGGGATTGCCCTGAAAGCGGATGGCATAAGCATTGTCGAGATAGGCGAGACCCGTCGCGAGTGGCGCATAATAATTGCCGACATCTTCCCAGAGCATGGAGGGGTCGGCGCCAGTATTGCTGAGTGCCGAGGCATCGGCGAGAAGGGACCCTTCCATTTCGGTAATCCCCTTGGCCTTGAGGCTGTCCTTCCAAGCGGCAAACAGGGCTTGGCTTTGGAAGGCCGGCCCAAATTCGCGGCTACCCAGGGCGGGATCGCCCTCTCCTCTTATCACCAAATCGCCCTTTAGGACATGATCGTCTAGGGTGCCATTGTGAAGGAGCTGGGTGGTGAAAGCGCGATCTGGGCCCAGAGATTCGAGGGCCATTTGGGCGGTGATGAGCTTGAGGGTGGAGCCGGGAACGAAATTCCGTTGGGCCTCCTTTTGCACGAGAATTTTGCCGGTGGCGGCGTCACG
>JAYUVP010000287.1:0-5931 GCA_043753995.1 Fibrobacterota bacterium | reverse complement strand
GATAATCAAATAATGTTTTTCCTTGATCGTAGCGCCTAAGTTCTATAAATATAGGGACCCTAACACCTCTTTTCAACTCTTCAATACAAATATGTCTTAAAAAAATGGACTTTCCTTGTCCAGCAATTCCCTCGACCACAACATTTTTTAACCCAATAAGTTCATCAAACGTGGTGACCTGTTGCCGTTTTTCGCCTAGAAGTAAATGTGGGGGCACGTAAAAGGTATGAAGCGGGATTGGTTTTGTCGTTTGCCAGATTGTCTTTACGTTTTCGATTCTTTTTATTTTCTTGTATAAATAAGCGACCTTTGCTTCAGTGTTCCAGTCATTAATTTTTCTGCCGATCGAACCCTCGACTGATTTTATCAGACTAAGGACCGTAGTCGAAAATATTTTTGCTGCACCGCTGATTGCAATGGTTTCAAGCATATTCCCTCATTTTGATTTAAATTCCTTTCAAATATTTATAAAAATGCATCAGTTGACCCAAGGTCTACTGAGAACTCATTACACCATAGTATTTCATGCAACTATTTGCATATCACATTACGCTTCTTACTAAACATTCTATTCATCACAAGCACACCCTATTGGCTTATGGCATTGCTTCCAGGCCGATATACAAGCATCACCACAAGCCTTACCCACTCTGCAAATCTTGCAGCAACCCCATTGGGATTCTTTCTGAGTGGGTTGTCGCGAAAAAGGTGTCAGCCCAAAAACAAAAAAGCATACCGTGACGATGACAAGATGTCTCATTGCGACATCCCTTGAATTCCTGCCCCGTGATCCGCTCCGTCGAAACCGACCGCGAGAATAAACCACCCTCCACTCTTCCGCGAGTGCAACAGACCGATCATTTTCTCCAAACCGTCTCCCTGTAACACTGTGATTACGAACACAGCTGCACCATCAGAGCAATCCCTATACCAGACTATAACTGCTCAAAGATCGCCTAATTCAACATATTTACGCCACACCTCGTAAACAAATCCGGCAGTCCCCTGTATTTTCGACAAGCCAAACGCCTCCATCCGCCTCAAAAGCCTGTCTGGTCGCTCTTACAACCTGTTCTGTCGACCTTTTTCGTAACCGAAAGCCTATCCAAACACACCTTTTACTCACCAATCACTACTGGAATCACAACATGACGAGGTTCAAACCTGAAAACACACAACTTTTTCGGCCACCTAACACGACTTTGAGCCGACATTACAGGATTTTTCACCGACAACACACGATTAAAACACAATCACACAAGGTTATAAGCCATGCAAACCCACCTTGACCCCCAACTATACAGGAGTCAAACCCCAAAATGCGCTAATTTTTTGTCATGCAAACAAGGGTTGGAACCAACAACACAGGATTTAAACCCGAACAAACACGATTTGAAGCCATACAAACACAGTATTCATCTGACCAAACAAACTTTCGCTTCACCCAATCCCATCACTCACACCACCACCCATCAAAACGCCTGCACCCACCCCACCTTCACCCGCATCGTCTCGCGCCTCTCCCCTGCCAGACCCAGAGTCACAACCGTTTGCACACCGCTTTGCCGTCCCGTGCCCACATGCACGCCCGGCTCCACATCCAAAGCAAAGTGATCATTGAATTGCGTGGTCTGCGAAGAAGCCACCAAGCCGCCCAGCAAAGAAACCCCGTGCGTCACATGCAGCTTGAGACCATAACTCAGCTCCATCGCGCACAAGGCATTCCCATCCGTTAATGCTTCCAGAAAACCCAGGCGAAAATCGAAGTCGGTACTGACCTTGCGTCCAAGGCCGCCGCGAGTATGCCAAACCGCAGTGAGCCCATTGTAATCGCCACCATGAGTGCTCAGCAAAAAGTGCAGACCCAAGGCACTCTGGTTCGTGACCGCGAACTGTCCTCCGAAGGTCACGGCCGGAATCAAATCGTCCGAGCCGCCCCATTGGGTTTTCAAACCGCCACCGATTTCAAAACTGCGCCCAAGTGCAAAAGCCAATCCAATGGGAATATGAAGGACATCGCCACCCGGGGGAACGATGAAGGCCGCATGCAAGGTTGGCATCCCTTGGGAGAGCCCGCCGCCATAAGCCAAGTACGTGCTTTCATGAATGGGATTGAGTGCCAAGGCCTTACTTGTCAGGACAGCAAGCCCCGCGGTCAAATAAAAAGCAAGTCGCGTCTTGAAAGAACTCATAGGTGGGAACTCCAGTCATCCAAAAAAGAACATGCCTTGGTCAAATCCAATGCCTCATTTATGCAAAGTGTAGTCCCTCGGTCAAATACGAGCCAAGAAACACCCTCCATAAGACATTAGGACGGAATGTTATGGAAGCGGAAATGGACGTCCGATATAATGAATGCATCGCCTCAGTCCCAAGCGGAACCGGGGTGCTGGAATCGGAGCCAAGGGAATGGAAACGGACAATTGGGACGGCAGCCAACCCACCGAATCAGCCGGTCAGGAATGGGTTCTCATCGTCGACGACGATCCGCAATTGCGTCGCTCCATGCGCGAATTCCTGGAGACCTCCGGGTTCTGCGTGATGGAAGCCCGCAATGCCTATGACGGATTATTCACGGTCGCGCAATACGGCGCGCAATTGCGCTTGCTCATCACCGAGCTGAATCTCTTGCCCGTGGGTGGCGTGAAGTTGGCCGAAAACGCTTTGCGGCTCTGGCCTCACTTGCAAATTCTTTGCACCTCCGACATGGCCAATGCCCAAGGCCTGGCCTATTGGATGCGCTATCTGAATGCGCAATTCCTGCAAAAGCCCTTTTCCCCTTTTGAATTGCATGAGCGCGTGCATTTGGCCTTGGGTCGCTACATCCAAGACGCGCCTATTTCCATCATGGATTATCAAGCCACGACGGTCGGTACGAAGCAGAGATCGAGCAATGACGAGGAAATGTTCTGGCTCGAAGAGGTGTGAAGACGGTCTGGGGACAAAAAAACCACTCGCGGCCGCTCTTCCCTCTTTCCTTCCATGACGCGAATATTCTAAGATCCCAATTGCCATGAAGCTTCAAAATCCAAAATCGAAAATACAGGAACTCTCCCTCAAGGGCGTCGTTTCAGTGCACGGCAATATTGCCCAACCCGAATACCCCGATCTCATTGAGGAAGTCTCACGCAAAGGCTGGGGCTCTACCTTTTGGGGCAAAGAAGACAGCCTGAATTGGTTTCATCTTCCGTTCTCGCTCGCCTCGCAATGGGATGGCGTGCGCCCCAAACTTTCCCGGCTCAGCCTTTATTTTCACAATACCAGCCGCAGCCCCATCACGGCCGTCCATCTCTATGACGGCACCCGCCTCATCCAGGCCTTCGACAAATTGCGCCTGACCGGCGATCATGTGCGCGCGGCCGACAAAGCCAATACCTTTGTCATCACCAAGCCAGCCGAAATCCTTTTCGGTCTGGGCGTCTCCGTGCAAGTCGAATTCCCAGCCGCCGAAGGCGAAGCCAAGCCCCCCCGCTGGATTCTTTTCGGCAACGCCTCCGCCGAATTCCGCGTTTAACTCTCTAAGCAATAAATTCGATGGCAAGGAAGAGGAATCAACCCTCTTCCTTGCCCTCATTCGGCTTGTCGAATATTTCCACCAGCGCCGCCTTGCCTTGGAAATAAACCGCATTGAATGCGCCGCGCAGTAAGAAAGCCAAGAAAAGCAGGCCGGGTATTAAAACCCAGAGAAAGCGGCCCGGGGGCAATATGGCCCAACTCAAGCCCAGGATAAAGGTGGCGAGCAAAAGCATACCCGCGGCCAAAACCGCCCCGGCTACTACGGCGCGAATGTCATTTTTGCGACGTCCTGCCATAGTATCGGACACGCCCAATTCTGCCAATATCATGCCGAGTGCGCGCAACTTGCGAAAGGCTGCAATCGAAACCGGCATGGTGACCACCAAGGCCGTGAGCCAAAGTGCCGAACGTATCCAAGGCATATAGGGACGAATCGTCGGAAAAAATTGCCAGGAAATTTTGGCTAAGAATACAGCCACCAAAAGCGATCCGGCAATCAAGGAAAGGAAAATCAACAATTGAGTGAAAATCCGATTCAGTATGCGCTGCACCGCCGAATCCTTGCGCCGCAAGCGTACCTGCTCCACCCAATGGGTATAAAGATTGAGATAAGAAAGTGTGGTCGTCGGCAAATGCCGCTCCAGCCAACCTGAAAACCTGTCCGAGTGGCGAATCATATAAGGCGTGGTAAAGGCCGTCAGAGCTGACACCGACACGGCAATGGGATAAAGAAAATCGCTGGTCACCTTGAGCGACAAGCCTAGCGCGGCGATGACAAAGGAGAATTCTCCGATTTGCGCCATGCCCATGCCCACCCGCGTCGAAGAGCGTATGCCATTGCCTCCGAAAAAAGCCCCCATTGTGCAACCCAATACTTTGCCACCGATGACGGCCAAGCAAAGAATGGTGATGGCCCACGCATGTTGCAGCAAGAGGCGCGGCTCGATGAGCAAACCCACCGACACGAAAAAGACGGCCATGAACATGTCGCGCACGGGATGCATCAGAGTCTCGATGCGTTTGATCTCACGCGATTCGGCCACCATGGCACCCACCAAAAAAGCACCCAGGGCCGTGCTATATCCGATTTTGACCGTGAGCAAGGAAAAGCCAAAGCAAAGGGCGAGGACCACCACCAAAAGCAATTCCCCGCTGCGAAAGCGCGCCACCGAGTGTATCAATTTGGGAACAATCAGCAAGCCCAAAACCAAGGACACCACCAAAAAGACAGCCAGCTTGCCCATGGTGGCCACGGCCTCCATGCCCTGCAAGCTACCCGTGCGCGCCACGCCCGACAGCAAAGCCAACATGACCACGGCCAGAATATCTTCCACGATGAGAATACCGAAAATCAAATTCGCGAAACGCTCCCGTAACTTGCCCGCTTCGCTCAGTGCCCTGATGATAATGGTCGTACTCGAAATGGAAATAATGCCGCCGAGAAAAAGGCAATCCATGCGGCTCCAACCGAAGGCTCGCCCCAGGGCATAACCCAAACCCAACATGAGCGGAATTTCCAAGAGCGCGGCGACAAAGGCCTGCGACCCCACCTGCTTCACCTTGCGCAAACTGAATTCCAAACCAAGACTGAACATCAAGAAAATGATGCCCAGCTCCGAAAGCGTGGCAATGGTTTCTTGATCCTTGATAAGCGGAAAAGGCGGCGTATGCGGGCCAATAATGACGCCCGCCAGGATATAACCCAAGACCACCGGCTGCTTGAAGCGATAGCACAAAAAGGCCACCGCTCCTGCTATGGTCATCACGATGGCGAGGTCGTGGAGCAGGTTCAAAGTATGCATGAATGAAAAAGGCCTTCGCTCAGTGGGAAAGCCTTAGAATACATTCTTCAGAGAGGCGCAGTTCGAAGAAAAATGGGCCTAGCCGCAATCTCACCACTCTTTCGGGGGCGGGCTCCGCCCTCCCCCGGTTTCGACCCGACCTGCCCCGCGAGCACGGCCGGTCTCAACCTCCCCTCCCGGTTATTAGAAAACATGCCTCGAATAGCAATTCATTTTTTGGCAACGAGCAACTTCAAGCCCAGCACTTCCAAAAGAGCTTCTAGACTCAAAAGCCGGGGGTTACCCTTCTTCGAAAGCATGTCGTACATGCCCTCTCGATTCAGGTTGGCTTTCTTGCTGATTTTTGACATTCCACCTTGTGCTCGGACGACATCCTGGAGCGATAGCAAAAACAAACTGATGTCATTTTCCTCTAAACAAGCATTCAAATACCCAACGGCCTCCTCTGAATTGGAAAGGCGCTGGTCAAGAATGGATTCAAGCGAAATACTAGCGGGAAGTGTGGTCTTTATATTCTTGCCAGTATTCTGACGCCCTCTCAATGTCTTTGCGCTGGGTTTGTTTAGACCCGCCAATGAGGAGGAGAACGTACGCCTTCCCTTTTTTGCCGATG
>JAYUVP010000286.1:0-2856 GCA_043753995.1 Fibrobacterota bacterium | reverse complement strand
ACTTCGCGATCCCAGTCATAGGAAAAACCCAGCGATCGAATTTGGCGGCGGAAATTGTCGATATTGCTTTTTGTGGTGATGGCGGGATGGGTGCCGGTTATTTCCAGTGGACGCAGTGGATTTTCAAGCAGCTATTTGAGCATTGGTATGACGCATCTGTAGAGAAGGCGCGGCCCATCAGCGAATTGTCTATACCGGCGCATTTGTCTCAAGGCGAGAGGCGGGAATACATCGACAATCACCGCTTGGCTTATTTGGCGCGCGTGCCAGTTTGGTGGTGCCAGGAATTGGGAACCGTGCTGGCCAATGAAGAAGTCATTGACGGCAAGAGCGAGCGCGGAAGTTTCCCCTGCGAGCGTAAGCCGATGACGCAATGGGTTTTGCGCATCACCGCTTATGCCGAAAGATTGATCGACGATCTCGAAGGACTCGATTGGCCCGAATCCATTAAGGTGATGCAGCGCCATTGGATAGGCCGCAGCACCGGAGCCGAAGTGGATTTTGCTTTGCCCGATATTGGAGCTTCGCTACGCGTTTTCACCACTCGCCCCGACACTTTGTTTGGCGCGACCTTCATGGTCATAGCGCCCGAGCATCCCCTGATTGACTCGCTGACCGCCCCAGAACAACGCGACAAGGTTGCGGCCTATCGTAAGACCGCCGCGGGCAAAAGCGATTTGGAGCGAGGCATTGACAAAGAAAAAACCGGCGTTTTCACCGGTGCTTTTGCCGTCAATCCCGTTACGGGAAAGCGCATGCCGGTGTGGACGGCCGACTATGTCATGATGGGTTATGGCACTGGCGCCATCATGGCTGTGCCAGCGCATGACGATCGCGATTATGCCTTTGCCAAGGCCTTCGGCCTCGACATCGTGGAAGTCATTTCCGGCGGCGACATCGCAGCCAAAGCCTTTACCGATGACGGGCTATTAGTGAATTCTGACTTTCTCAATGGCAAAGCCGTGGAAGACGCGAAAGCGGCGATGATAGCCCATTTGGAGGCCAAGGGCTTGGGCAAGGCCAAGATACAGTATCGCCTGCGAGACTGGCTGTTTTCACGGCAACGCTATTGGGGCGAGCCTTTCCCCATAGTGCATCTTGAGAACGGCGAAACCGTGGCCGTGCCCGACAATGAATTGCCGGTGACCTTGCCTGAAGTCGAGGACTATCGCCCTACGGGAACCTTCGAGCCGCCCCTTGGCAAGGCCAAGGCCTGGGCTGCTTATGCGCCGGGCAAAACGCGTGAGCTCAATACCATGCCGCAATGGGCCGGGTCTTCCTGGTATTTTTTACGCTATCTCGATCCGGCAAATGCCAAAGAACCTTTCGCCTCCGAGGTGGAAAAATATTGGATGCCCGTCGATCTTTATATCGGTGGCGCGGAGCATGCGGTTTTGCATTTGCTTTATGCGCGCTTCTGGCACAAATTTCTTTTTGATCTCGGTCGTGTTTCGCATCGAGAACCCTTTGCCAAGCTCGTCAATCAAGGCTTGATCCTGGGTGAAGACGGCGAAAAAATGTCGAAGAGCCGCGGCAATGTGGTTAATCCCGACGAGGTCGTCGAGCAATATGGCGCCGACACCATGCGCCTTTATGAAATGTTCATGGGCCCTTTGGAACGCCAAAAGCCTTGGCAAACCGCTGGCATGGAAGGCCTTTGGCGCTTTCTGAACAAGGTCTGGAGGGTTTCCGTCGGTGACGATCGCATCACGGTGAATTTGAAAGACGGCGAGGCTCCGGCGCATTTGGTGAAGTCTTTGCACAAAGCCATTCAAAAGGTCACCGAAGACGTCGAAGGACTTCGCTTCAACACCGCCATTTCAGCCATGATGATTTTGTCCAATGACATGAGTGAGCATTTGGAAAAGACTGGCGAATCCTATAGGGCCATCGTCGAGCCCTTGACCTTGATGCTTTCCGCCTTTGCTCCTCACATGGCCGAAGACATTTGGCGGCAATTGGGTCATGCCAAAACCTTGGCCTATGAAAGCTGGCCGGTTTTCAATCCGGCATTGACCGTTGACGATAGCGTGGAAATCGTATTCCAAACCGGCGGTAAGGTGAGAGCTCGCGAAATCATGGCGAAAGGATTACCTACTTCCGAATTGGAGAGAATCGGTCGCGCCCATCCCCGCATGCAGGAGTATTTCGCGGCCAATGATATTGTGAAGGTCATTACCGTGCCTGACAAGCTTGTGAACTTCGTCATCAAGCCCAAAGGTTGAGCATGCCATCCTTGGTATTAGCATCGTCGAATGAAGGTAAGGTGCAGGAATTTGCCGAAATGCTAAGCCCTTTGGGGTGGACGATTTTGGGGCTCAAAGACATTGGATTCACGAGTGAAATTCCTGAAACAGGGACGACATTCGAGGCCAATGCCTTGCTAAAGGCCCAGGCCGTTGCCGCTGCCACGTCCTTGCCCGTGCTCAGCGATGACAGTGGTCTAGAAGTGGAGGCCTTAGGCGGTGCCCCAGGGGTTTATACGGCGCGCTTTGCGGGTCCGGGCGCGACGAATGCTCAGAATCGCGCCAAGCTTTTGCAGGAATTGCACCGACTGGATGCCAAGGACTTCAGCCAACGCCGTGCGCAATTCGTTTGCGTTTTGTGCTGGCTTCTCCCGGGGCAAAAGCCTCGCTTCTTTTCCGGTCTTTGCCGCGGAACTGTGGACGTGCAGGAAAGAGGCGAGGGTGGCTTCGGTTATGATCCGCTTTTTATTCCCATGGGTCAGAGCAAAACCTTTGCTGAATTACCTGCCGATTTGAAACATGAGTTGAGCCATCGCGGTAAAGCCGTCAAGGCTTGGCTTTCCGACCTCATCCGTAGCTAAAATCTTGTGCCATAAAAAGGGCTCCTTGC
>JAYUVP010000285.1:0-6936 GCA_043753995.1 Fibrobacterota bacterium | reverse complement strand
ACTTCGCGATCCCAGTCATAGGAAAAACCCAGCGATCGAATTTGGCGGCGGAAATTGTCGATATTGCTTTTTGTGGTGATGGCGGGATGGGTGCCGGTTTTGATGGCATGTTGTTCGGCAGGCAAACCGAAAGCATCCCAACCCATGGGATGTAAAACATTGAAACCACGCATGCGTTTGTAGCGGCAAACAATGTCAGTGGCTGTATAACCCTCAGGGTGGCCGACATGGAGCCCATTGCTCGACGGATAGGGAAACATGTCGAGGGCATAGAATTTGGGCTGACCGGGATTCATCACGGCCTTGAAGGTCTTATTCGCGAGCCAATATTCTTGCCACTGGGGTTCTAGGGTCTTGGGATTGTACTTGGGCAATGGAAAGCTCCGGCCGTGATAATGGAAAAAGGGAAAGAAGTCTTGGAAATTTAGGAAATGCCGGGTCTCAGGCTACTTTTGCTCAGAGCCGTTTTTTTGGCTCAGGACAGGACCAGGCAATGCACTATCGCGATTTGGGACGAACCGGCTTGAAGGTTTCAGAAATTGGCTTCGGGGCCTGGGCTCTCGGCGAATCCTGGTGGGGGCAGCAAAGCGATGCCGATTCCCTGCAAGCCCTGCTTCGCGCCGCTGAATTGTGTGTTACCCTGATTGACACCGCCGCGGTTTACGGCGATGGAAAAAGCGAGAAAATGATCGCCTCTTTCCTCAAGGAACATCCCGAATTCAAGGGTCGAATGGTGGTGGCCACCAAGACTCCGCCCCATCCCAAAACCGGCGCCTTTCGGCCCCAGCCCTGGGAGAGATCCGAAGACAATTTTAGCGAAGCCTATTTGCGCGCCGACATTGAACAGCGGCTCCGGAATTTGAACACGGATTGCCTCGACCTTTTGCAATTGCATACTTGGGGCCGCGCTTGGAATCGCAACCCTACCCCGCTATTGGCCCTTCAAAAGCTGAAAAAAGAGGGGAAGATACGCGCGATTGGCATTTCTACGCCGGAGCAGGATCAAAACAGCGTCATTGATCCCATGAAACAAGGCTTGGTGGATGTGATTCAGGTCATTTACAATATCTTCGAGCAGGAGCCCGCGGCTGAACTTTTACCTGTGGCTCTGGAAAAAGGCATAGGCATCATTGTGCGCGTGGCCTTTGACGAGGGTAGCCTCACCGGTAAATTCACGGCCAATACGAAATGGCCAGAAGGCGATTTTCGCAGCTCTTATTTCCAAGGCGATCGACTTCGTCAAACCGTGGAGCGCGTCGACAAAATCAAGTCCGATGTCGAAGGCAGCGGCTATACCCTGCCGCAGGCCGCTTTGAAATATGTGCTTGCGCATCCCGCTGTTTCCTGCGTCATTCCTGGCATACGCAATATTTCCCAAGCCGAAGCCAATACAGCGGTTTCAGATATGCCGCCCTTGCCCGAAGAATTGCAGTTGAAATTGCGCAAGCATACCTGGCATCGCCAGGTGTGGTATCCCTAAACCCTAGTCGTCGATCAAATGCAGGGGTGAATTTTCATCCACCCCCATAACGCTTCGCTCGAAAAAGTCCGATAGCAATTTGTTTTGATCGGCCTGCGACAAAGCGTATTGCTCACGGCCATGATCCTTGACCCAGCGCTCTAAGTTCGCCACGAGCACACCGGCACAAACCGAAACATTCATGCTTTCGGTCAAGCCGTATTGGCGAATTTTGAAATGCACGTCGGCTCGTGCTAGAGTTTCGGGATGATTGCCCATAGATTCCGAGCCGAGATAAAAAGCGGTTGGAGCCGATAAGTCCATTTCGTCCAAGTATTCGGTGGCCGCAGTCGAAGCCACGGCGATGCGATACCCTTTATTCCGCAAATCGTCGAGGCAACGGAGTCGGCGGGCATAGCAGTGAATGTCCAACCATTTATAACTGCCTTTGAGCACGCTCTTCCCCACTCGATACGGATTCACCTCATTGATCACATGCACGTCCTGCAAGCCGAAAACCTCGCAGGTGCGAATGACGGCGCTGATATTGTGCGGGTCTTTGAGGTCTTCCAAAACCAGAGTGAAATGGCGAAGTCGCTGGGAGACGATGCGGCGGAGTAATTCACGTCTCTCGTCAGTAAGCTTGTTTCCGTAAAGCGCCAATTTCGCCGCGACGGCGTCGGGCGTCAAATCTTTCGATGCATTCATAGACTTAGGGAATCTTTAAAAACGTTTGCACGCGCGCTTTTTCGTCCGGCGTGAAATCTGAGGCGTTCAACACATCTTGGCCATTGGTTTTGGCCATGGCTTTGGCTGTCTCGGTGATGTCAATGAGCACTTCGCGCACCTTGCTCAAAACGATTTTTCGAAACAAACCCAAATTCATGATTTTATTAATAAAACCACTACCGGGAAAAACCAAAACCTTCATGGTGTATTTCACGCTCTTAGCATCTTTACTTTCATAGCGAAAATCCATCAGGGCCGGGCCTTTGAGCACCCACCAGGCGACTTCCGCGACGCCTGTGCCAAAATAGAAGAGATGCTTTTCTTCGACATCACCGGATATCAGAGTAGCCTCCCCGCGCAAATGCTTGCCTTTTGTCCCGGTGAAGCTCTTATGTTGCAAATCCGAATATTGAGCGGCATAGGGCTGCTTGCGATAATGCGTGATGAGCTTGGCGGCCAGGGGCAAATCTTGCAGCAAATACGCCAAACGACCCGCACTTATGGGGATTTGATCTTCGACCGTGTAAATGACGCGGTATTCCATGCCAAGAAAACGATACAGCCTATAGCCAACCCTGGGGTGATCTGGCCCTACCCCGCGCGCCTGCAATTGTCGGCCTTCAAGGCAGCGGGTGCTGTCATATTTGAATTTGGGCGATCCCAAGGAAGCGCTATCCGGGCAATAGCCCTTGGGCAAGGTTAGGCCACAGTGCATCACCATGTTACAAAAATCACGTTGCCCATCAGAAATGCGATTGGATACCGGTGTCGAGACTTCGGCTTTGTCCTTTGGGGTAGGCGCCTTTGCCGCCCCGGAAGGCTCCCTGCCTTTTTCAGCACTTAGCGCCAAGGCATAGCTCATTAAAATCATGGCAACGAAAAACTGTGCCACATTGCTTCGGGTTCGAGCCTTAGGCCCACCGCTTTTTGCGTTCGGTGTCACCATGACTCGTCCGACTTTCAGCTTTCGAATCGCTTTAAGATCAAAGTGGCATTATGGCCACCGAAACCGAAGCTATTGCTCAGCACGGCACGCACCTTGGTTTCACGTGCGGTATTTGGAACATAATCCAAATCACATTCGGGATCACTTTCCTGCTGATTGATGGTGGGATGCACCACGCCGCTTGCCAAGGCTTGGATATCTGCCACGGCCTCGACGGCGCCGGCTGCGCCAAGCAAATGCCCAATCATGGACTTGGTGCTATGTACCATCAACTTGGCTGCATGCTCCCCAAAGCAACGTTTAATGGCTAGGGTTTCGCCGGCATCACCACGCGGTGTCGAGGTGCCATGGGCATTAACCAGATCGATGTCGGAAGGATTGAGCCCAGCCGATCGCAAAGCATTGCGCATGGCACGATATCCACCCTCGCCGTCCTCGCAAGGGGCCGTAATGTGATGTGCGTCGCAGCTTTGTCCAAATCCAGCGACTTCGGCGTAAATGCGCGCTCCACGCCGCTGGGCATGACCTAGTTCCTCGAAGACCAGCACGGCTCCCCCTTCAGACATGACAAAGCCATCGCGACCTCGGTCGAAAGGCCGGCTTGCCGCCGTGGGGTCGTCATTGCGAGTGGACAATGCCTTCATATTGCCGAAGCCTGCGTATATAATCTCATTCATCGAGGCTTCGGCGCCGCCAGTCACCATGATATCGGCGTCGCCGCGCTTGATAATATGCCAGGAATCGCCCATGCTGTGATTCGCGCTCGCGCAGGCGGAAAGCACGGTGAAATTGGGGCCCTTGAGGCCATGTTCAATGGCAAAGTAGGCGGTCACCGTATTGGGCAAAATCATGGGAATGAAAAAAGGCGAAACGCGCTTGTGGCCCCGCTCTTTTTTCACTTCGGTGTCTGCTTCAAAGGTCGTGGTACCACCCATTCCGGTGCCAATGACGCAACCCGCCATTTCGGGATCGAAACCACCTTGATCCAGGCCACTATCACGCCAAGCCTGCACGGCGGCAACTGTGGCATAAACAATGGAGCGATCAAGACGGCGCCCCATTTTCTGATCTTTGATATAGGGCATGAAATCGAAATCGGGAACCTGGCCACCGAAACGAGTATTCATCGAGCTCGCATCGAAACGGGTCAAGGGCCGGATGCCCGATTGCCCGAGGGCCAGGTTTTTCCAGTACTCGTCTACCGAAAGCCCCAGGGGATTGACGGTTCCCAAGCCGGTGATGACGACGCGTCTTTCCATGTGCTTACCTGTTCCTATGTCTATTCGCGGCGATCGAGATCGGCGCTTGTCCATTCGGTGATTTTGCCGAAGGACGCGAGTGAGTTTCCGTGCGCATCCTTGGCCAATAAGGCGGCCTTGGGTCCCGTGACGACAATGCGCATGCTGTCCGGTACGAAATAACGCTTGAAAGCAGCCTCGACTTCGGCCTTGGTCATGGTCTTGATGGTTTTTTCGTAATCAACGAAATGGTCGAGACTGCGATGCCAAATTTCACCTTGGGCGAAAATACGTGCGGTGGCTCCAGGCGTGTCGAACAAAGACGGCATGCTTTTAAGAAGCCCGTCCTTCGCTTTTTCCAACTCGGCATCGGTAATACCGCTGTCACGCATGCGCTTCATTTCCTCAAGCACAAGCTTCACCGCATAGGCTCCGGTTTCCACCTTGGTTTGCAAACCCACGCTTACCGAACCTACGCGATAATAATCACTCTCGACATCGGAACTGACCCCATAGGCCAGCCCTTCATTGCTGCGCACCTTTTCCACCAGGCGAGAGGTAAATCCACCGTCACCAAAGATATAGCTGGCTACCATCAGGCGATAATAATCGGGATCGGGACGGCGAATGCCGGGAGCAGCGATTTTCAAGGTGGCCTGAGTAAAGGGTTTATCGATGAGATACACCCCTGGTGCCACCGGGCCGCGATAAGGCCGCACGCTATCGGCCTTGGTTCCGGCGGGAAAGCGCTTGACCAAGTCATTGAGGCGGCGAATCATGTCACCGCGATCAAATCGACCGGCCACAGCGAAAACCAAGCGGCCAGCCGGAAAGCCTCGGCCGAGGAAAGGCGACAAGGCTTTCGGTGTCAAATCGGCGACTTCCTTTTCTTCGGGTAGCCAATTGGAAGGATGGCTGCCCTGCATCGCCTTCTCATAAGCCACACCCATTACGCCGCGCGGAGTGTCATAGCGATGGCGAAGATTTTCCACCAGGGAACGCTGCTGCACGCGAAACACACCTGAATCCAGGCGCGGCTTCAGCACGAGGTCGGGCAGAAGATTCATGAGCTCCGACGCGTTTCCGGTAAGGCAGTCCAGGGAGGCCAATCCTTGCCAATCGTCAATGCCAGCATTCATGTATGCCGCCACGAATTCCAGGCTGTCTTCAAGGCTTTCAGGAGACAGTTTGTTCGCTCCACCGGCTTTCAATAGCGAAGAATAAAGGCGAAGGGAGGCGACATCCTGCGGCTTGGCCGGTTGATTGGGAGACCCTGAATACACGGCCACTTTAACCAAATCCAGGGTGCTATCTGGAACCAAATAGGCGACGGCACCACCTTCCAGCATCACGCGGTGGTCGACTGGTTTGGGAGCCACATAAGTCCAGGAAGGAAAAGCAATGGACTGGTAGCGGGCCGGTATGCCCGCGCCAATGGCTTGAAACCCCGTCGCGAAGGTAAAGGCCAAAACCATGCCTTTCGAAAACACGGATGGCTTGCGGAAAGTGTTCATGGGCTCACTCCCTTGGTGGCCGTTTTCGGCTGAACCGTGCCTACGGTGGCGGCATCGCGCACGAAAATGCGTCGCGCCACCTTCATGACTTGATCGGCGGTGACTTTCTGCACCTTTTCCGGAAAGCGATTGATATTCTCCCACCCGCCCCGCATCTCCCAATAGGCCAATTCGGTGGCCAATTCTTCCATGTTTTCCAGGGAACGCACGCTATGCGCGGCCACTTGATTTTTAGCCCGCTGCAATTCGCGAGGAGACAAAGGCGCGCGGGTCAGACTATCTAGCACCTCCCAAACCGCCTTCTCGACCTTGTCCAGTGGAGAGTTACGATCCATGTCGACGGCAATTTGAAAAGAAGAAGTGTATTTGGTGACATCATTGCCCGCTTGCGCCGACAATGCGATTTTCAATTCCTTCACCAGCTTCTTGTATAGCCGTCCGCTCTTGCCCGATAGGGCGCCTTCTAATATATCGAGAGCATACAGGTCCTCGGATGGAAATCCTGGCGTATGAAAGAGCACATCGAAACGGGGCTTGGCGTCATCACGACGCACGGCCAGGCGTTTCTCGCCCGCTGGATCCGGTTCTTCCGTGACCACGGGAGGAAACTCAGACCCGCGCGGAATCGGGCTAAAGTAACGCTTGATTTGGGTCATGGCTTGTAGGGTGTCGATATCGCCTGCCAAGACCAGAATGCAATTGTTCGGTTTATAATAAAGGCGATAATGCTCTTCGGCCTGTTGCTTGGTGAGATGGCGAATGTCCGATGGGTAGCCGATGGTAGGGAAGCGATAAGGATGCGCCTCATAAAAAACGCCCGTCAGGCTTTCCCAATAGCGCCCCAAGGGATTGTCTTCAACGCGCATGCGCCGCTCTTCCATCACCACGTCATGCTCAGCCTTGAATTCGCGCAAAACCGCATGCTGCATGCGATCGGATTCGAGCCAGAGATAAAGTTCAAGTTTGTTCTTGGGCAAGGTGACGATATAGGCCGTCATCAAATCAGAGGTGAAGGCATTTAATTCCGTGCCGCCTGCCTTTTCATAGGCC
>JAYUVP010000284.1:0-18791 GCA_043753995.1 Fibrobacterota bacterium | reverse complement strand
TTAGGCATAGCCCTGAAGTTATGGGCCTGCGGAGCGAGCCTTTTTTCAGGCCTCCACCGCCACCCCTGGCCTAGCGTCGGAGACTGGGCGCGGGTGACTCCTCCACATGCTTTGCCGCGCCAGGTTGCATAGCACTGGAGAGATGCGCCTGCGGGGTCTCTTCCTACCCCCCGGGCTTCGGCCCGCTGGGCCTGCGCTAAAAAACTTGAACGAAGACATAGCCATAAGTTATACTGATAGTATAACTAAGAGGTGCTTGATGTCCTTCATGAAAACAGCGATTTCGATCGATGAAAACCTCTTTCGGAAGGCGGAAAAGCTTTCCAGCAAGCTCAATGTTTCCAGAAGCCAGCTATTTGCACAAGCGCTGGAGTATTTGCTTGAAAAAAGTGAAACGCTCGAAATCATTCAGAAGCTTAATGAAGTCTACGGACCGGACGACACCAAATCTAAAGGGACCACGAAAGCTGCGAAAAGGAAAATGAAGGGTATTGTTTCCAAATGGTAATAAGCCAAGGCGACATCTATTGGCTCGATTTAGATGAGCCTAGGGGGTCAGAGCCCGGCTATAGGCATCCATTCGTAGTGGTACAAAACGACGCGTTCAACAAGAGCAAAATCAACACCGCGGTTGTCTGCGCATTGACGTCAAACCTTAAGTTGGCATCCGCGCCTGGAAATGTATTGCTAAAGAAAGGTGAAGCGAATCTCTCCAAGGCAAGTGTCGTCAATATTTCCCAGGTACTCACGGTTGAAAAGTCCGATCTCACCGAAAAAATCGGACAACTTTCAAAAACGCGGGTTGAGGAAATTGTTTTAGGCTTCCAGCTTCTTCTCAAGCCAAGGTGATCGGGGTGGCTGATGTTGCGGCCATGAAAAAAGGCTCGCGGGTCCTCGGCCTTAGGCATAGCCCTGAAGTCATGGGCCTCGGAGCGAGCCTTTTTTCAGGCCTCCACCGCCACCCCTGGCCTAGCGTCGGAGACTGGGCGCGGGTGTGACTCCTCCACATGCTTTGCCGCGCCAGGTTGCATAGCGCTGGAGAGATGCGCCTGCGGGGGCGCTTCCTACCCCCCGGGCTGCGGCCCGCTGGGCTTTGCGGGTAGGGTCGGCCCGCGCCCTAAGATGATCCGTAGTTGTTGTAAACTTCGATCAAGTCGGGATCGTCGAATTGGCTGGCGGGGGAAACGACGCTTTCATTCCACGGGATTTTGTCGCCATATCTTTCCTTAAGCTTTGCTTGAACGGCGGGATGGCTGAGGTCGAGATCCTTGAGGGTTTGCTTGGTGCCGAGAGCAATGTTTAATCCGTCGTGATATATTTTAAAAACGAGTTCGGAGCAGTAAATCCTATCGTCGCCCCAATCGAAATAGGCATCATAAGGCAAGCCTTCGAAACGTTTTCCTGCAGTTTTCAATTTGGCGAGATTTTCATCCGTCAATAGGCTGTCGGACTTGGCCAGTCTTTTGACGACGAACTTTCCTCCTTCGCCCTTGGCTAAAAAGCGCGATAGCTTGGTATGCTTGACCTTGGTGCTGGCCTCGAAGACAAAAATTTTTCCCTTCTGAATATGCACGATACCGCAATGGCTATAGGGTGATTTCGTGGCGATTTGAATGGCCTTACTTTGATCCGATTTTGAGGTTTGAAAAAGGATGTCTCCGTTTTTTAGCAAAGAAGGATCGAATTTCGATTCGGAGGCATAGAGTGAGAATGTCGCGACCACGAATGCGGGAAACACTTGGAGTATTCGAATAATTCGCATAGGCATTAATATGGATTTATTTAATTTCCTAGCCCATGAGCATTACCCGCATCAACCACTTTGAAGCTAAGGAAGGTATGGCCGAGTCCTTGCATGCCTTTCTCAACTCGGTTATCGACATGATTCGCCAGGCGCCGGGTTGCGAGTCTTGCCAATTGCTGCGCAGTTTGGAGAAGCCACGCGAATGGGTGATCCTTGAGGTTTGGGCCTCGGTATTGGCGCATCAGGCTGCGGCGCGCGTCATTCCGCCGGAGAAAATCAGTGCGGTGATGCCCATGCTGGAGAAACCTCCGAGCGGCGCCTATTATCAGACGTGATGTACCCCTGGCCGGGGGGGTAGGTGTGCCCCAGTGAAAGCGAACCCGCGCCTTAAGTTTTGGATTTCAGGCATTACCTTTTCCTAATGCAGCAACCGTCTTCCATCGCCGTTCGCAGTCCGCATTTAATCCCCTTCGGTAAAAAAGTTTCCCTGTCCAAATGGGATACGGTGCCGCCCAAGGAGTCGCGTGACAAGGACGAGCAGCGTAAGCGCCTCGATGTGCTCACCGATGAGCTGGATGAATTGCAACGCAAGTTTTTCGCGGATTCCCGCCATTCCCTGCTTTTGCATATACAAGGCATGGACGCCGCCGGTAAGGACGGCACCATACGCGCGGTGATGCGCGGTATCGATCCTGCGGGTTGCGAGGTCAGCTCATTCAAGAAGCCATCGCTCACCGAGGTGGCGCATGATTTTCTCTGGCGCACGGCGGTGAAGCTCCCTGAACGCGGGCAAATCGGAATTCATAATCGCGGCTATTACGAAGAAGTGTTAATTGTACGCTTGCGCCCCGAATGGCTGACGGCACAAAAAATCGATCCCAAGCGCGGCGCGGGTCAGGCCCTGTGGTTAGAACGATTCGAGTCGATTCGCGATCATGAAAAACATTTGGCACGCAATGGCACGGCCGTGGTGAAAATTTTCATGCATTTATCCAAGGAAGAGCAAAAGCGCCGCTTTCTCTCGCGCCTAGAAAAGCCTCACAAACATTGGAAATTCAACGAAGCCGATGTCACCGAGCGCGCTCGCTGGGACGATTATCAAGCGGCCTATCAAGAAGCTATCACGGCGACCCATAAGCCTTGGGCCCCCTGGTATATCGTGCCCGCCGACATAAAGCCTTTTGCCTGGAATGCCGTGGCCGAAATCCTGGTGAAGACTTTGCAGCGCCTCAATCCCGTTTATCCTTCGCTCGACAAGGCCGAACTCGCCCGCTTCGCCGGCTTGGCCAAGCGCTTGCAGCGGGAGAAGTGAGGGAGTGGGGCCCGGAAGCCTAAGCAAATGCTTTCATCAGGTCTTGAATGCCCATAAAGCGAACGCGAAGACCGCCAACCTCACGCTCAAACGGTTCCGTGACATCATTCGCGACTAGGTAGTTCGCGCCCGCGGGGTGCAATTTTCTGAAGGCTCGTAACCCCTCGGGTTCAAAGCCGCTCGCTGACCATTTGCATTCGATAGCAATGGGCGGCTTTCCCCTTTCAACTAGAACAAAATCCACTTCGTGCTGCGCTTTATTTCGCCAATAGTGAATGTCTCTTCTTTGGCGATGACCTTGCAACTCATTCAGGACCAGATGCTCCCAGAACGCCCCCTTTTCTTCGGGTCGCAATTCCTTTAAGCCGCGATAATAAGCCATGAATCCAGTATCAAAGGCATAGACCTTTGGCATGGAAACGATTTCGGTGGCCTTGTGCTTGCTGAAGGGCCTTACGACGTGCATGACGAAGGTGGATTCCAGCACGGCCAGATAATTGGTCACGGTTTGGCGACTGATCTCACAGGGCTTAGCGAATCGGCTTGCCTCAAAGAGGCCCCCGCTTTGTGTTAGCAGCAATTCAGTGAACTTTTGGAAGCTGTGCCTGCGTTCCAAGCGAAATAATTCTTGAATATCCTTCGCCCAATAGGCGTCCATCCATTCCTGGAATTCTTTTTCGGGACTTTCTTCGTCCATGAAAAAGGGCGGCAAGCCGCCACGAATCATTCTGTTTTCCAAATTCGCGCTTCCGAACGCGGCGCATTCGCTCACCAGCAAAGGTGTCAGCCATAGTTCCGCCTTGCGCCCGGCCAAGGTATCCTTGAATTTGGAAGAGGCACCCAAAATGGAAGAGCCCGTCGCGATGATTCGGATGCCCGGAAAATGATCAGCAGCGATTTTGAGGATCTCGGAAGGGTTTTCCAATCGATGGATCTCGTCCAAGATCAATTTTTTCGTCTTGTGGGCTTCCAAGAACTTTTCTGGATCGAGAAGGCTACGGCGGACGCTGGGCAATTCACAATCATGATAAATCGCGCCCGGAATGGAGCGGCACAAGCTCGTTTTCCCCGCACGGCGGACTCCCGCCATCCAGACGATGGGCTTTTTTTTCCAAAGATTCTCAATACGTTCGAGCCAAAACGGTCGCTTTACCATAGGCTATCATAATAGCCAATAGGCATACCAAACGCAAATACAATTGCGTTTGGTATTTCCTGGGTGAGGGGGGATGGAAAGAGGGGTTGGGAAAAGGCGGTGTCTGCGTTAGGAAGATGGAGTGTCGTTCGAAGTTAGCAGGCGAGAGGCGGGAAGAAGATACGCGCTACTCGTCAGAGGGAGGCATTGTGACCCAGGGAGGATAGGGCGATGGGTCTTCCTCGCGCAGCACCAGCCACATTGTGGTGCCAGCCCCCACGGTCAATGCACCTATGCCTAATCCAATAGCCCAGGGCTTCCAAGAGGACTTGGCTTTTTGCCTTTTGGCTAGGACGGAAGCGGGTTTGAAGGGCTTGGGCGCAGGCGACATTTCGGTCGAAGTGGAGAAGGATGTCGCGAAGAGATGGGTGCCCGCCGTATTCAATTTCCATTGCTTGCCATTCGGGCCCAGCATATTCTCGGCATCTTCGATATAAACCGAGTCGAGGGAAACCTTTTCGCTTTCGCTGGTGATCAAGGTTGGCGCACCGTAGGCGCGGACATGGCGCATGCGTAACGCGCCAGTTCCGGTGACGCGCAGGCCTCCCCAACTCTCGTGATTGGGCACCATGATGTCGGCGCTATTGGCTTGCATGCTTCCCGCGATATACACTGGATTCCTGGCGGTACCCGCGAGTATCAAGGTGCCTTGCACCAAAACCATGCTTTGTCTGCCAGCGGGTCGTCCGAAATAAAGGCGGGCGCCGGGGTAAGCCCGAACTGTATCGCCTTCACGTATGATCACAGTATCGCAAGTCAGAGGATAAGGAAATGGCAAGGCGACATAGGGATCGCCAATGATTTTGCCTAGAACCCTTTGGCCATCCGACCTTTCCATGCAGGCCGCCCAGAGCAAGCTTGGGCATAGGGCAAGGGCCAAGCAAAAGCGCATCATGGCTTGTGACCAAACAAAAAGGCGCGCGCGGTTTGTCTTTGCACGCTGGTGCCATTCACGAAGGTAATGCGCACCAGGCGTAAACCAGTGCGCGGCGAAGACAAATCCCAAGCCAGCGATCCGGGAGTGAGATTGGCCCAAGTGCGGCCTCCCAGGTGACGTCCATGAAGGTCGAACTCCTCCAAAGTCAAGGAAGCATTCGCACTAAGGCCCATGGGAATTTGAAACCAAAGGCGCCCTTGCTTTGCGAGCATGGTGGCGGTGAAGGCTTGCGGCATGGCGGCGCGCAGACGGCTTTCTTCGGTGGCGATGGCATTCTTTTCCAAGGCCATGAGGCGATAATCATTCCAGCCGGGCTGAGCCAGCAGGCTATCGTTTTGACCTGGGAAAAGGAAGCGACCTTGGCGGCTATCCCACAGGGCCAGCACGGTATCAGACTGGGCCCAGCCCTCGGCGGTGAAGGCGACCTTACCGGGCTTGTCTGCGAATAAGCGCAACGATTGATTCACCTGCGGCCAGGTTTCGGCGGCTTCAATCATGGCTTGCGAAGCGGACCAATAGGCCTTCAGGGATTCGCCCAGCAAGGACTTCGGCGCATGGCGATGACTTGGCTTGGACTCCAAATAAAGCCCGGCGCGATCGCCATTGGCATAGGCAAAGTGAAGCCGCAAGGCGGGTAGGGAAGAGGCCGCCTTGCCTGTGCCCTTGCTCGGCCGTTTTTTCATGGTATTGAATACAAGCTCGGTCGCCCTTTTCGCATGCACGGCATAGCCCAAAAAGGGCTTCAGGGTGTCGGTAAGGACCCAAGTGTAGGTGGCTTTGGGGCCACGCCCATTCCATGTCAAGGCATGAAAGGGAGAAACCAAAGAATCGTTCAATTCAATTTCGCTGGTATCGAAGGGAATAGCCTTGGGATTGGCAATGGCATTCCAACCCTTTTGAAGTGGAATGGTGTCGGGTACGAGCAAGTCATCGGCATTGAGATCGTTAAGTAACTTCGGAGTGACGGATCCCGGCAAGGCCAGCAAATAACCTTTGCCCTGGTTCAGCATGGAATCGCGACTGAGGGTAAACCACTTTTTCTCCATGACATTCCAGGCTTGCGCCTCAGGCGCTGGATCTTTCGATCCAGCTTTTGGCAAGCGAGCATACAGGTCGGATAATTTCATGGCGACCGGCAGGCCCACAAAATAACGCACCAGGGGGGCATAGGTCGGAGCCGAAGCATTGACAGCTTTGGTGAAGTCCGTGGGCAATGGCGTGGGATAAAAAATGGAGTCGGTGGTGGATGTATTGCTTTTGCTGTAATAATTCATTTGATAAGTCAGTAGCTTGTCGGTGGGAAGCGTTACGGTGACAGTTGCATCTGGCGAAGCCGGGATCGGATTTTTCACAATCTCGCCGCGAGAATTCATTTCGTAGGTCACTACTTGATAACTGCTGAGCAAAGAAAAATTCGTCGAATCGAGATTGGGTTTGAGGGTGAGCTTTCCGTCCGAGATCTCCTGAATCGGTGCGCCTTTTTTCGCCACTGAATTTGTGTCGTCTGGTTTGGCAGGCACGGCAACGATCACGAGGGCGGTGTCGGTGATTCCCACGTGCGCAACCGACCATACCACTATGGGCCACTCGCCGGGCTTGATGCCGGTAATAAGGCCCGAATTTAAGTCGACTATTACGGAATCGGGAGTCAAGCTTTTAAACCGCACGGTTCCCCTAGCCGTCGGAGGAGTGAATTCAACCGTGAAGCTATCGCTTTGATTGGGTCCGGTGAGCCGCAGGGTGTCGGAAATCAGTTTCAAGCCGATCAAGATTTTAGCCGGGTCTGGTTTGGGCGTAGTGTCCGTTTTCACCGAGTCGGGGGGCTTGATGATGACTGGCCGGTCAGAAGATTCAAAGATGGCGAAGCCGGTGGCATTCTTGGGTAAGTCCATGCGCCAATAGCTGTTGGAATAGGTAACGGGAAGGGAATCCTCCCAGGTGCTATCCTTGACCCAGAAGGCCTTGATGTTTTCTGCTTTCTTGTGGGCTGAATCCGCGGCGATGGCCACGCGGTAAGTACTGTCAACCAGGGTTAAGTTTTCGCTGATTATGCGGCGCTTCACCAAGAGGGTCAAGGTGTCCTTGGTCACCGGTTCCACATTCAAGTCGGGGTCGAAGGACATAGACGCCGGTGTCTTTGTAAAAAACCGAATCAAGCTGTCCTGTCCCACCTTGTAACTTTGAATCGTATCGCCAAGGATGGGATAGCTCCGTGCCAGAAAAACCGTCTTGGCGCTATCGCTTAACGTCAAAGTTACGGTCACCTGGGTGCTATCCTCGGATTCCGGAGTCAAAGCCCTGACGGAGCCGCTATAGTAGAGATAGGGTGCAAGCAGGGGTGATGATTTCGGTAAGGTCAGAGAAAGGTTGTCACCTAATGCCCGGCCCGGCCATTGAAAAGCGACGGCACCCTCGACATTGCCCAAATTGCGGGCCTGGGAAATTGTCGGGGCTAAGGGCGAGGTGTTGATGGTGAGCTGGTGCCCAGATACTGTGTTCGTGACTATGCGACGAGTACCGAAGGTTACCGTATCTTTCCCGCTACCTATGGCGAGGCGTTCGAATAAAGCGAAGCGGGCCGAATCGGCGAAGGGCAGATCGACCCAATATTTGCTCAGTGTGTCGCGGACAGGGAGGGGGACCGATCCGTCGAAGGCGATGAGAGAATCGTTGTGATGCAAGGCCGTGGTAGCCAAGGTTTTGGCAAGGCCAATGAAAATATTGCCCGACCCCTCGGCTGTGGTTTTATAACGCAGGCCGAAGGACGAATTCCCCTGCAATAGGGGACGGAAGCGTTTGCGGGGGGTGAAGGTTCCTGGATCGGCAACGGTGGTGCGCCCGGTGCGGGAAATATTCGAAAACTGAACTAGGGTATTGTCGGAGATACCGGTCACGGAGACATTACTTCCCTTCAATGTGTTCTGTCCGGCAAAAGTGGGAATGAAGGCTTTGGCGGTATTTAGGCTATTCACGAAAGTTAGCGAGCCTTCGGCACCCGGCGTATTCGCGGTATAGCTGCCCCTTGTACTGTCGGCGGAGAAAAGCATGGGCGTGCCCATCGAGGTGGTATTCCGAAAGGTGAGACTGGTAAGCGAAGCAAGACCGGTGAGGGAGATCACGGTATCCTTCAGCCACTGGGTACGGTTCGCGTAAACGGTCTCGGAATAATTCGTGGAATCGTATTTGAGCGAGACCACGCGGGGAATGCTGGCAGGGACAAGGGTGGCCTCAACGCTGTCTTTGGCACTAAGGCGGGCGGCTAGGAGGGTTTGTCCCGGAAAGACATTGAAGGCGGGCAGGGGGGTGGTACCATTCCATGCGCCTTGTACGGTATTAGAAGCGATGCGCCAATCCCAAAGGGTTGTGCGGGTTTTGCCAGCGCTGTCGGTGACGGGGGGGGAATTACTGGCATCGGCGAAGAGGTTTTGGCCTACAGTATTGGCATATCCGGTCCATGACTGAAAACGCCGATTAGTGTTTCCGAATGAACCCATCGCGTTAAAATTCGAAGCAAGCGAAACGTATCTCTTGCTCGTGTCGCCGACTAATAAGTGATCACTGGCAGGCGGGAAAAGAAAAAAGTTTGAGATGATGGTGTACAGTGAGGTAAATCCTCCGGAAAGATTGAACTGAGTTTTATTCACTGAATTGTTATTGAGGATGAGTCGGTCAGATGTGCTTATTACCGCCACACCTTCGAAGTTGATGAGGTTGTTTTGCAAGGTCACGATACCAGCCTGCAAATCGAGTTTGACATTGGGGCCGCTTTTGCCTATCACCAGCATGGACTTGCGAATTTCCACCTTGGAGCCAGCGCCTCCCAGCCAGGAGAGAAAGGTGGTATTCAGGCTGTCCGCGAATAGAATGCAGGAGTCGATGATGAGGTTGTGATTGGGCGAGCCGCTGACAAGTCCTTCTATCAATTTGCCATTGCTAGGAAGCTGAAACGCCAAGCCTCGCAAGATCACTGTGGTATTGGTTAGGCCTTTAAGGCTGAACAAAGTTCCTGTAACTTCAATAAAGGCAAAATCTGAACTGGTGCGCTCAAAAATCAAGGTGTCGGCGAATATGGCTGAGGGAATGGAAAGCGTGCCGGGTTTGGCATAGCCGCCGGGGGCGAACTGGATGCGATGCGTGGGGCCGTGTGTAGTAAAGCCGCCAGCGATGAACAGGTTGGCAAACTCATCTTCGGCATCGATCAGATAATCATTAGCCTGGGCAACCGTGACCAGGGCCAATAGAGCAAAAGCCGCAAAGCGGCGCAGGGGATTTCGTGCTCGAGTCTTGTCACCTAGCATCTAGTCAAAGCTTAGTTAAACCATGGTGTTACGGCCGATTGCGAGGCGCGCGGAGCGGAAGGCGAGAGCCGGTCTCAAAACTCATTTGTCGCACCAAGCCCGAGCGGGAACGAGTCCAGCGCGAAGCCCGAAGCAGCGATATTGGCTCGAAATATCGCGATGGAGGGCGACAAAGCTGGGCGAAGTTCGCAGCCGGGCGGCTGCAAAAGGAGTTTTGAGACCGGCTCTATGGAAGCCGCGTGCCATGGTCAGCGGCTGAGGGGGCAGCCGTCGCCCCAGAGTAGCAGGACGGCCCCAAAAAAACAGTTAGTCCATCATTACGCGAAGCTTTAATCCGATGGCTTCCAAAACGGCTTCCAAACTGCTAAGGCGTGGGTTGCCTTTTTGGGAAAGCATGGTGTAAAGCCCCTCACGATTGAGATGAGCTTTTTTGGAGATGGCGGTAAGGCCACCTTGCATTACCTAATTTCTCCTCATGCCCTTCGCAGATTTAGATGCCTTACGACAATGCCTTGGGGCCCTGAGGCCTTTGCCCCAAAGCGTATTGCGCAAAATTCATGAGGACTTGGTTCTGCGCTGGACCTATCACTCCAATGCCATCGAGGGCAATACCCTCACCTTGCTCGAAATGAAGGGCCCGGTAAGAAATAACTGAATCAGTTCGCCCCCAACTGCAGCCCATCTTAACCCGCTCGTCAATCGCAAAACCATCGAAATAGCGCTGCTATTCCTCAGATTTTCCTCAATCCGACCGGGTCAATCTGGCCCACATTTGGGGGCTCCTTTGCTCCACTTATTTCTTACCGTGCCCTAAGGTCGTCCTCGAAGGTATCACCGTGGGCGGCAAATCGCTGCGCGAGCATTTCGAGGCTGTAAATCACCGCGAAGCCATCGGCTTTGTCGAAGACATCTTCGCTGGTCGCGAAGTATTATCCGAGCGCCAAATCAAGGACATACACGCCCTTGTCCTGAAGAACATCGACGCCGAGAATGCCGGGCGTTACCGTAACGTGAACGGGACTATCGCCGGTGCGCGACATCGGCCACCGGATGCCCTGCATGTGCCCGAGGCCATGGCCCATTTCCTGGCTTGGTATACTCAACAAGCCCCGATGCTACACCCCGTCGAGCGTGCCGCGCGAGAGCTTTGAGCCCTATTGGCATGCACTGGGGGAAATGGCTTGAGTGCCCCTAGCGGTATTAACCCTGATACTTCAAAATCCGATGGGAAAAACTTGGGATCGGAACCCAGTCCGAATGGACGCCGAGGTCTGCCTCCCTTAAAATGAGAGCATTGGCAAACCCAACGAAAGTTGGGGACGCAAAGCTACGGGGCTAAAGAGGAATACTCTATGCTCGCCGGGTTGCTGAATGGGTTGGAGAAATAACCCCTTCATCCGAACGCTCTGCGTCTCCTTGATTTTTCAAAGGAGATCACATGACCGCGTCAGTTCAGGACTTCGCGTCCAAGGTCACCCCCGCCGCCGTTGTCGTTATGGCTAGTCCATCCAAGCCACCCAAGGCCAAAACTGCGGTAAAAAAAGCGGCTCCGCCGGTCAAAGTTGCACCCAAAGCCCCACCACCTTCTAAAGCTCCACCGGCCAAAGCTCCGCCCACAAAAACACCACCCATCCAGAAGCCGCCTGTCGAGACGAAGCCGCCTGTCATGACGCCACCCATGGAAACAACACCTGTGAACAATAATGGCGCGGTGAAGGGCACCGAAGGTAAAGAACATATCGAGCCGAAAACCCAGGTGAATGAGAAAAAGGCCGAGGAGACTCCCGCGACGTCAGTCTCAAAGGCGTCTGCTGAACCGGGCACCCAGGTGATCGTCGACATCAAGAATTCCGACTCGGGCTACAACAACAAGATTTTCTGGACCTCGGACAATTTCGCCACGCGCAATTATATCGGTGTTGATAATAATACCGGTTCCTACAATATCGGCACTTTCAAAGCGGGCACCCAAATCGATTTCGGCATTGACAATGGGCAAGGTCAATTTTTCCGTACGGGATCGGCGTCACAGAACGCGGATAATTTCGAACATGCCCAAGTCACCTCCAATTCCGAGGGCATGCAAATCGGTTTCGAAGATTTAGGGGGTGGCGGCGACAAGGATTTCAATGACGCCATCATTCAAGTGCGGACGGTTTCCCAAAGCGATACGCTGGATAAGACGTCGACGAATCGCTCGGGCCTAGGCGACGGAACCAATCCTGGCCAGGGATCGGGGCGTGAAAACTCACCCAATCAGGGAACGGAGAATCCAAATAATGCGGCCACCGGAAGTCGGGCGCTTGGAATCATCGGCGGTTCGCTGAATATCTTGGCGTGAAGCGTCGGCCCGCCCCTAATTGTTCAGCAGCTTATCCATGCCGTAAATGAAATCCTGGCGATTGTCATAAACGCGCGGCCACTTATTCGTCATTTCAATGGCCTCCTTGGGGCAGGCCTCCACGCAATAACCGCAGTAAATGCATTTGAGCATGTCGATTTCGAAAGTGCGCGGAATCTTATCGCGTCCTTCCCATTCGGGCTCGGGCGGGGCCGCTTGCGCTTCGATATGGATGCATTGCGCTGGGCAGGCCGTGGCGCACATATAGCAGGCCACGCATTTCATGTGACCATTGGCGTCCTTGGTCAGGCGATGCTCGCCGCGATATCGTTCGCTGACCTTGGGCTTTTGCTCGGGATAATGAAAGGTCACCGGCTTGCGTGCGAATTCGCGCAGGCCTACGAGCATACCCTTGAGGAGAGGCAAATACAGGCGCGTGGCCCAGGCCAGTTTCACCACGGGATTGACGCGCTTGGGGCTCGCGGCGGACTTGGGGGTTTCAACGACCATAAAGGGCGCCTCCGACGAATTGAATGAGGACGGCGGTCAGGAGAATATTCGCGAGGCCGATGGGAATGAGAGTGGTCCAGCCCAGGCGCATCAGCTGATCCCAGCGAAAGCGGGGCATGGTCCAGCGCACCCACATGAAGCAAAACACCAGGAAGACCACCTTGCCAAGGAAAATGCCCAAGCAAGCCAAAGCTTCAACGAACCAAGGCGTGGACTTCAAGGCTTCAGAAACCCAGGGTAAGGTCCAGCCGCCAAGAAAGAGGGTGGTGAGAATCGAGCACATGGTCCACAAGCCCGCATATTCGCCGAGCATGAACCAAGCATAGCGCATGCCCGTGTATTCCGTGTGATAGCCGCCCACCAATTCTTGCTCGGCTTCGGGAAGGTCGAAAGGCGCGCGATTGGTTTCGGCGAAAGCCGCCACCAGGAAAAGCAAAAAGGTGAGAGGCTGGCGAAACAAATACCAGAGGCCCGCTTCTTGTTGCGAGACGATGGTGGCGAGATTCAAGGTGCCCGTCATCATGACCAGGCTCAGCACCGAAAGGCCCATCACCACTTCATAGCTGATAAGCTGAGCCGCCGAGCGCACACCGCCGAGCAGAGAGTATTGATTGTTGCTAGCCCAGCCCGCGAAGGCCAATCCATAAGATGAAATCGAAGACACCGTCATGAACAAAAGCAAACCCATTTCGATATAACTCACCGAAAGCACGCCATTCGGGCCCAGTGCCTCAAAGCCGCTGGCGCGACCCACCGGAATCAAGGCGAAAGACAAGACGCCCGGCACAAAGGCCATGATAGGAGCGGCCAAGAAAATGATTTTGTCCGTCGAGCGGGGAAAAATGTCTTCCTTAAAAAGCAGCTTAATCGCATCGGCAATGCTCTGTAAAAGTCCGAAAGGTCCCACGCGATTGGGCCCAATGCGGCGCTGAAAACGGGCCGAAACCTTGCGCTCCATCCACACCAGCATGGGCACGGCGCTCATCACAATGGCCACCGCCACTCCCATCTTTATGGCGAGTAGGACCCAAGGAAGGAGGAGAAAATCGAGCATAGTTGCTGCCTGGAAAAAGCCGTTGTTTCAGAAACGATCAAGGCCATGTGAGGCCGCGAACCGGCAAAAATAACCAAAAAAACGGGGGTTACACGACCCAATCCAGGAATTTAAGGCCATCCACCTTGCATATATCCGTTTAAACGATTAATGTATTGATTATAAAAGGCGCGCCATTTGGATCGCCTCCTCCCGGAGAAGCCATGTCTACTCAAATCACGGTTCTGCCCCACGGTCCCCTCAAGGTCGAAGGACCCTTCACCGTCGCTGATGGCAAAGGCCAGGCCTACACCATTGAAGCCGGAAAAAGCGCCTTTCTCTGCCGTTGCGGAGCCAGCAGCAAAAAGCCCTTTTGCGATGGCGGCCACAAGGCTGCCGGCTTTCAATCCGAAGTGACTGCGGCTTAGTTCTTGTTTCGGGGGCGGTTCTTCCGCCCCCCGGCTCGGCCCGCAATGCCCTGCCAGCACGGTCGGCCTCGCCTTCCCCACCGGCGACGCTCTGTCAAAATCATCTAGTCACATGTTGGTATTTGCCACTTGGCATAGGCGCTTCTTGACTAGAGCCGGTTCTTTACACCACGCGATCTGAATCCCATGAGCAAAGACGTGATGGTTTGGCCAATTACCGCAGTCTAAGAGTTGTTCAGATAGCGCTTATATTAAAAATACTAGGATTTTGAAATGATAATATCGCGTGAAGAATTATTGACCAAGCTTCGAGAATTGGAGGGCATGGATATCAGCCTTCCTTAGTTGGGTTTTATATCCTCACTATCGGAAAGATTGCCGAACACTAAATCCGAAACGGATAAATGTACCGACTGCAAATATTTTTTCATGACCAAAAAGTCATCAATTTTTACAATGGTTGTGAAAATTTCCTTCCTAACTAAATGTTTTCAGCGAACCTCACCCGCCTTGCCTCGGGATAATCTTTCGCGAAAGATTTTAATCCCGTAAAAGCATCGTCTCGAATACGTGATCCTGATTTCACTTCAAAGGCGCAAAGTTCGGAAGACGCCCACGTCGAAGAAATAAAACTTGGGATGATTCGCCAGCCTACGCGTGGCCCAAGTGGTTTTCCCTGTACCCCGAGGCCCCAACAAAAACAAACTTTTGCCGGGAATAACAGTATTCATTCTGAAGTACATAACTCCAATTACACATGCATTTTGGAATTACCGACTCCAAAAAACATACTTTGATGCCTCTTTTAGCCAATTTTATGGGGTTACAGGACGGATTGCGTCAACACATGCATTTATTGAAATGGAGAAGCTCGGCTTCGAGGCCATTGAGGAGTTCCGAAGCATTCACGATCTCCAGGCTGTCCACTTTCAGGGTGTCGTATCCTGTATTGGCAACTCCGAAAAAGTGCGGCCAGTTCATCGCATAATTGCGATGTTGTATTGCCTGTTGATAAACCAAATTTCCTTTCAAGTACAATTTCAAAGTCCCCAGGTTGACTCCCTTAGTGGAGTCATACGGGAAAGAGCGAATGCGTGAAGCGGTTGACGTGTCGCACCGAATCATGAGTATGCTCACAATGTCGAATTTCTTTTTATGGAACTTTTTACCGAAGCGCCCATCTTGAAGCTGGATGGTAAATTTCAGGTAGGTTTCCCTTTCCTTGCAGAATAGCAAGCCGCACCCGGCGAGTATCAGGCAGAGAAAAGCGAAGCTGGGGATCAGGACGAACCGTGTTCGCCAGCGATGGGCTGCCATCGGCACGAATGGATTCAACATGAATGAACTTTACCATTTGTTCGGTGAAGGACGCGAACAACTTGATCGAATAATACGAGTTGTCGGATGGATGGATCCTGCGTTTCGATTTACTCTAGCTATCCTTTAACTGCGTCAACCAAAATTATTTGTGCCTTTATTCGTGCCGCGAGGGAATATGTCCAGCTTCTTCCGCCTTATCGCCTTGATATTCCTCGCCGCCACCTTGGTTCGTGCTGAATGGGTGCAAACCCATGGGCCTGAGGGTGGCAGCATCAACTGCTTCGCAGTCAGCGGCTCCAGGCTCTATGCGGGGACGCGTTATGGCGGTGTATACCGGTCCGAGGACAGCGGCAAATCCTGGACCCAGTCCAACTTGGGCATGACGAATACCGAAGTCCGAGCCTTAGGTGTAAGTGGTTCCAATCTCTTTGCAGGAACCTTTGGCGGCGGCGTATTCCGCTCGCAGAATGACGGCAAAACCTGGTCCCCCGTCAACAGCGGATTGACCAGTACCAGAATTTTTGCCTTCGCCACCCTTGGCACCGCTTTTTTTGCAGGAACGGAGGCCGGCATTTTCCGTTCGCAAGACAATGGCAATTCCTGGTCCGAAGTGAATACCGGTTTGACCGGTTTCTATGTCGAGGCCCTTGCCGCCACCGGCTCGAATCTCTTTGCAGGAACTTCGGGCGGCTTATTCCGCTCCCAAGACAATGGCAATTCCTGGTCTCCCGTCTACAATGAACTCAAGAGTATTGACGCCGATGTGTTTGCTGTCCATGGGACTATTCTTTTCGTCGGATCTGTGACCGGTGGCGTATTCCGTTCCCAGGATGATGGCGATTCCTGGACCCAAGTCAATATCGGATTGGCGGGTCTGGGTGCCAATGCCCTCGGTATCCATGGCAATGATCTCGTACTCGGTAACTATGGCAATGGGATATACCGTTCTCAGGACAGCGGAAATTCCTGGAAGCAGATCAACACTGGATTATCCAATACCAATGTCACCGCCCTCGCTGCGATCGCGTCCAATCTATTCGCCGGAACCGACGGCAATGGCGTGTACCGCTCCCAGGACAACGGCAATACTTGGGCCCAAGCCAATACCGGTTTAACCAATACCACTATTCTCGCTTTGGCTGTCCGTGGTGATCAATTATTAGCAGGTGCGGATCGTGGCGGCGTATACCGCTCCCAGGACAGCGGCGATTCCTGGGCCCAGGGTAATACTGGCTTAGCGAATACCTATATCCAGGCTTTGGCTGTAAGCGGATCCCATATTTATGTAGGCACCGAAAACGAAGGTGTATTCCGCTCCCAGGATGGCAACTCCTGGACACCGGTCAATAATGGATTGACCGCTCCCCGTGTCTATACCCTTTTCGTCCATAGTTCCGATCTCTTTGCAGGAACTTATAGCGGCGCATTTCGTTCACAAGACAGCGGTAAATCCTGGACCCCCATGAACAACGGTTTGCCGAATAGCCTGATTTTTGATTTTGCAGCCAAGGATTCCCATCTCTTTGCGGGAACCGAGCGCGGCGGCGTTTTCCGCTCCCAGGACAATGGCGATTCCTGGACTCCAGTGAATAATGGATTGACGAAAACCAATGTCCGAACCCTTGCTGTCAGCGGTTCCAACCTCTTCGCAGGAACCCGTAACGGCGGTGTTTTCCGTTCCCAGGACAACGGCAATTCTTGGACCCAAGTCAATCAAGGTCTAACGGATCCTTATATCAATACCCTTGCCATCAGTGGCTCCAGCCTCTTCGCGGGAACGGATAGCAATGGAGTTTTCCTGTCCCGGGACAGCGGCAATTCTTGGGTCGAGGTCAATACGGGCTTGACTCATTCCAGGGTTTTTGCTCTTGCTATTCACGACTCCCATCTCTATGCGGGAACCTGGATAGGGGGTGTGTGGAAACGCTCCTTGTCTGAAATAACCACAGGTATTCGAGCCCCTCAACACAATCCAAACATCGCCATCCCTCCTCGGCAGAGGAGGAAGTTGAATTTGAAACTTTGGGATATCCGGGGAAGGGAAACCGTATTGCTGCACCGAACCGTGGACAAAATCAGATAGTTTTTTCGGGGGTGGTTCCACCTCCCCCCGGCTCGGCCCGCTTTGCCCTGCAAGCACGGTCGGCCTCGCCTTCCCCACCGGCGACTGCAAAAGGAGTTTTGAGACCGGCGCTAATCCTTCATCACATCCTTCGCCGCGCGCACTCCTTCGGAGGCCGCGCCTTCCATAAAGCCTTGAAAGTCCTGCGAAGTGTGATCGCCGCAAAAATAAACCCGGCCTTGCGTCACGCCTTCATAGCCGCCGAAGGCCGTGTATTGCCCCACGCGATAATAGGCATAGGACCCTCGCATGAGCGGATGCAAATGCGGCACGCTTTGCGTGAAGCGGCCCTTCCAAGCGGCAGTCAAGCCGGGAAAAACCGTTTCGCCCCCTTGCAGCGCGACTTCAGCATCTTGGCGCGCCAGGGCATTGCCTGTCGAAGTGAAGGGGTGTCCCGAAGCCACGATTTTTTGGGCAGCCGCCACCGAACCACCGGAGAAGAAATTCAAAACGCCGCTTTTTCCCGGTTGCGCGCGCGTGACTTCCCAGGTCGATTGATAGCCGGTATCGCTATAAGTGGATCCCGAGCCTAACCCAGGCCATGCGCCTGGGCTATTCCAAATCCGGCTTTCGAATTGCAATTGCGTTTTGGCGCTACGGCCATCGCCCAATTCGCGAATCGCGCGCATTTTGAGTTTGTCAAAGCCCGCCTGCCTGAGATCCACTTCGCGCAAGACTGAAAAGGGCAAAGCCAAAACCACTTGATCGGCTTCGACTTTTTCTTCCAGACCGTCTGGCTTGGAAAAGGTGAGTTCATAAGCTCCGGATTTAAGCTTTTGCAAAACGGTGAGGCGTCTGGAGGTGAGAATGTTTTCGTTTCCAATTTCACGCGCCATGGCATGAGGCAATTGTTCATTGCCGCCGCGAATATGAAAGGCCTCGTCCGAAACACCGAATACGGTCGTGTCGCCTTTCTCAGGTTGATAGGCCAAAAGGAAAACCAGGTTTAAGGAACTTTGGTCGGTGGTGTCGGCTCCATACTCGGTGGCATAAGCCAGGTCGAGTAATTGCCCAAGCTTAGAAGCCATGCCGCCGGGGACGCGCGACTCTATCCAACCGCGAATGCTCATGGCATCCAGGGCCCGGCCCGCCTTATTGGAACGCTTATAGGTGGTGGGAAACTTGGCGGCCTTGAGATCGGCTTCCGCGAGCTTTAACACCGGTTGGATATCGATTTGAAATTGCTTCGCCGGGTAATAAGAGCCACCGAAATAAAAAGTGTCTTCCGAACCCGGAGGTTGGCCGCTAATCAAATCGTCCAGCTTAAGGTTGAATCGCTTCGCCAAGCCATGCATGGTCTCGTGGCCGGTATCGATAAGTTCGCCGCACCACTCGCTGACCTGTTTCTCATCCCATGTGGAAGTATTGCTGAACATTCGCCCGCCCAGGCGCGGGGAAGCCTCGTACACGGTTGCGACATGGCCATGATCTTTGAGAATCAGAGCGCAATGCAGTCCGGCCATGCCGCCACCGACAATCGCAATGCGTCGCTTCAGCTTGGCGGCAAAGGCTGACGGCGCGAGAGCGGCCACGGCCAGCATGGCTCCGGCC
>JAYUVP010000283.1:0-17339 GCA_043753995.1 Fibrobacterota bacterium | reverse complement strand
GCGAGAAGTGCTTGCCGTGGCCGAGAGAGTATGGCCTTTATATGCCAAGGCCTATGATGCTTACCGCGATTACCAGCCCATCGACATTTACCTGGCCGATCCGGGCGACTATGCCAATGGCAATGCCATCTACACCGTTTCGCGTGTGGAAATTTACGTGCCGCATATCAATTGGGTGATGCGTGGGCGATCCAATTGGATAGGCAATGTGGTGTCGCATGAATTGGCCCATGTCTTCACCTTGCGCCGAGCCGCCACGCTTTCCGCCTTCGACGATGTCTTGCTTCGGGGCTATACCTTTAATCGCGAGGTGAACTGGTCATTCATGACCTATTTCCTGCCCTTGGTGGCGCCCACCTGGTATGTCGAAGGCATAGCGCAATTCGAAGCCGAACAAATGGGCTATGACCTTTGGGACAGCCAGCGCGACATGATAGTGCGCGATGCCTTTCTCAGTGGCACCTTGCCGTCCTTGGGCGAAATCGAAACCTTTGATGGCGACTGGGTGCAAGCCGAACGCACCTACAATACCGGTTTCGCCTTTCTGCGCTATTTGAAAGACCGCTTCGGACTCGAAAAGGTGCGGCGTCTCGCCTATCCCAAACCTTTTTTCCATTTCGGTGGCGCCGTGGAAAGCACCTTCGGCAAATCCCTCGATCAACTCTTCAGCGATTGGAAAAAATCACTCGCCGACATCTATGCGCCCTTCGAAGACAAAGCGAAGGATGAATTCGCTGATGCGCGCATACTCGGTAGCTTTTCGCAAAACCTGGCCTTTTCCCCTGACGGAAAAACCATGGCTTGGCTCGGCAATGGCGATCGCCATTATGCTTTGAACTGGATTTATTGGATGGACATTGAGAAAGGCAAGCAAGGCCAAAGTTCCCAGCCCGCCAATCAGGGTTCCGCTTCACATAGCCATGCCTTGCCTGCCGACGCGCGCGCGCCGCACTCCGCGACTCGGCTGGATGCGCGTGACTTTCAACCCTGGAATCATTCCGGTTCTTCGCCATCGCAGGCCATTCGCAAATTGGCTTGGAGCCAAGGTGCGCCAGAAAAGCCCGATGCTCTCAGCCTGGCCCGCGAACGCAGCACCGAAATGGGATCGAGCGGCCTGGAATTCAGCCACGACGGCAAGCGTCTCTTAACAACGCGCAATGGGCGCAACTCGTCCTACAATGACCTTTGGGAATACGAATTTCTCGCCAATAAAAGCGAGGATGAAAAATGGCATCGCCTCACTTGGAATGAGCGTGCAGGCTATCCCAGCTATCATCCCGCCGACGACCGCGTGATTCTTTTCGTGCAGCTCGCGGAGGGAAGCAGCAATGTGGCTGTGCTCGATACTCTGGGCCGAGTGCAAAAACTCACCCACTTTCGTGACGGACAGCAATGCTATAACCCGCGCTTTACGCCCAAAGGCGACTCCATTGTTTTTACTCTAGGACTTGGCGAAAAAGAAGCCATGGTTCTGATTTCGGCCAAGGCGGCGGGCTACGATCCTTTCGAGGCCTTGCGCGACTCCGCGAATTTCCCCGACTCCCTGGCCATGGCCAAGGGCGAGAGTATCACCTTTCTCACGCCCTTTGAAATCGCAGCTTATCGCGACTTGCGCTTTCAGGGCGACACCTTACTCTTTTCCAGCAATCGCAAAACCGGCGTCTATGAGGCCTATGCCAAGCTGCCGAATGACACCTTACTTTATCGCCTGACCGATGCCCGCACCCAGGCCTTGGAGCCGCTCATCCATCAGGGCCAACTTTATTATCAGGGCTATGACAAACAACAATTCCGTCTTTATCGCCGTCCGGTGGCGCTGAATGCCGCGGGCCTTTGGCCCAAGACAACCGACACCCTTTCCCTGATGAAGCAAAAGCGCAAAGACCTGGGCAAGGTTTTTGAATCCGAAGAGCCTTACTCACGAAGAGTGGCCTGGGGCATAGAGCCCACCATTACCTTGGCTCCGCGCTTTATCGACGACACCACGCTTTCTTCCATCAATCTCGATCTCGGCCTCAATTTGGCGGTTGGGCCCATCACGGGTGGCGTGAGCCAAGCCCTCGATGCTTTTGTCAGCAAACGACTCGATCGCAATACCCCCATGGAATATGGCGGCACCTATTCGGGAGGCCTGACCTATCCCGGAGCCTGGCATACGAAACATTATTGGCAACCGGATATCAATTATTCGCTCTCGCATATTCAACAAGCGCGCATCGCCACCATGGGCGACGATTTCGTCAATCCCTTCGACGGCATAGACAGCGTTCTCGTTCAAGGTCGCACCCGCTTGAATCAAACCTATTACACCGACATGGCCTTTTACTCTTCCAGCCTGCCCTTTTCGGGCCTTCAGGCGGGGCCGGGCACCTTGTTATTGGGAACCTATGGCCGTTGGTATCGCCGATTGATGGATGTCGACATCGTGAATCGCTATGATCAAATTCCCTTTCACATGCAAGGTAATACTCGCGTCTATGGCACCCCCTTCGAACCCATCGTGGAGACTCTTCAGATTTATCGGGATGCGCAAATTCACCGCCATTTCTTATCCGCCGTTTATGGGCAATGGGTAACCCAGTCGGCAGGCACACCCCTGCCGCGCGCCTTCGTCGCTTTCGGATCCGCCACCAAGTGGTGGACGAATTATGCCACCTCCGATCTCGAAATCGGCGCGACTGTGGCTGGCCTTTTCAACAAGGACCGAGAACCTTTCGGTATTTACCTACCCATGCAGGAAAGCTTCAATCCCTGGCAAATGGATGCTGGTGTGGTAGGAGCCTGGTCCCAAGGCGAAAATTTCCTGGGCATGCTCAGCGTCGATGTCGGCACCTTTATGCAAAAATTCCCCCAAAGCAGGGTGCGCGCCCATTTGGCTTCCAATGGCGGGGACTTCGACACGACCTATGTGGACAATCCCGATGGTAATCTCTGGGTCATGACCTATAGGCTAGGCCTTGACCGCATGCCGGGCTATCCTTATAACTTCACCTATCGCGGGGATGATGTGCTTGAAGGCCAGGCCATGTTTTATAGCCGGCTAGAATTGGATTTTCCCCTCAAATTACGCGCACAGCTTCCTTATCCCTCGCCGTTTTCATCGCTCAATCAGGTTCAACTCTCCGTCATCGGCGACGCGGGAGCCACTTTCGATAAAAGCCCGGATCAGATTTACGACATTCTCGACAAAGGTGAACATCATCTTCTCTTCGATCTCGGCTTGCGCGTTTCAGCCACCTTCCTGATGTATCATCAAATTCCCATGACGGCTTATTTTCAAGTTTTCATGCCCTTCAATGAATTGGAAGCCGAAGGCCTCTACAATCTCGACTATCCCCGCAGCACCGTAATTCCAATCCGATTTACGCCCGCCCAATACGTGAAGGATCAAGCCGATCGCAACCAATACATGAAATTGGTCAAGGAGCCGCGCTTTTTCATCGGCCTGACCATGGGCGTGTTTTAGGGGCCAGAGCCCTAGCCTTATTTCCCGAACACTTTTCGGAAGGCCGTGATCACGTCCTGCACGTCTCCTGCGCTCAAGGCAGGGGAAAGCGGCAGGGATAGGGTGCGGTCGCCGATATCGCCGGCCACCGGGGTCATGGCGCGGCGCCAGCCCAGGCGGCGGCGATAAAGCGGATGATCGCAAAGCGATCGATAATGCACGCCCACGCCAATACCTTCGGCGCTAAGAGCCGCGAGCGCAAAATCGCGCTTCACGCCTGAGCGCTTGCCGATGAGAGGGGTATAAAGGTGATAGGCATGACGTTCTTGTTTGGATGGCTCGGCGGGTAAGTCGACGGGCAAGTCGGCGAAGGCGGCTTGATACTGTTTCCAAATGGCGCGACGCCGCAGCCAATGCTTTTCCACCGCCGCGAGTTGGGGCAAACCGATGGCCGCCGCCAAATCGGTGAGATTGTATTTGTAGCCGAGATCGATCACGTCATAATGCTTATAGCCCGCATCGCTGAAGCGCTTCCATGCGTCTTGGCTCATGCCATGCAAGGCCAGGCGCTTCAGGCGATTGGCCATGGCCGCATGGCGAGTCAAGATCATGCCGCCTTCGCCCGTGGTCAAATTCTTGGTGGCGTAAAAGCTGAAGCAGGCGAGCGCTCCGAAGCTTCCCGCCTTTTGTCCTTCATACTCGGTTTCAATAGCATGGGCGCAGTCTTCGATGACGCGCAGTTTATGGGACTTGGCAAGGGCCATCACCGACTTCATTTCGCAAGCGCGGCCTGCGAAATGCACGGGCAATAAGGCCTTGGTCTTGGGCGTGATTTTCCTTGCTGCGTCGGCGACATCGAAATTCATCGAGTGCCGGTCGACGTCGACGGGCACCGGAGTGGCCCCCGCATGCAAAACCGCATTGGCGGTGGCGCAAAAAGTGAGAGCCGGAACCAAGACTTCATCACCAGGCCCGAGATCGAGAGCCAACATGCTCAAATGCAAGGCCGCCGTGCAGCTATTCACGGCCACCGCATAGGGCATGTCCTTGTATTCCGCGAAAGCGGTTTCGAAGCGCGCCACCTTCGGTCCCGTGCCAAGCCACCGCCGCTTGAGGCTGTCGACGACACCCGCGATTTCGGCACGGCCTATGGGCGGCGCACCGAAAACCAGAAAACGATCGGGCGACCGCACGGGGCGTCCCCCTTGTAAAGCGAGTTGACCAGCCTTTTTAGCCATAGAGGGTCAAAATACATGCACTTAGGTGGTGCAATTCATTCGAATCACTTTTTCGAGAGTCGTAAATTCGCGGATAGAAATTCGCTAATCCAAGCGGGCCGGGGAGGATTAGGGCAAGTGGTTGAAAATGGATTTTGCCGCCAAGACCCATGCGCGGAAGCATTGCTGGTCCAATAGTTATTGCCTTCGGCATCGATGGCATAGTGCAAGATCTCGCCCGTTCGCAAACCGCTGATGGCAATAGTGCGCTTGCCATCGGCAACCAAGGTCAATTCGTAAAGCGGCAACCACTCCGATTCGAGATAGCGCAGCATCCATTCCGAATAGGGTTTTTCACCGAGGATCCAAACGGTATCAACGCCTATGTCCAGCCTTATGCCCAAGTCCGCCAAGCCGCTATCGGCTTGAGCCAAGGACGTCTGTAAAATGCTTCGGTTTTGCGGCGACAAGCTGTCTCCTAGAAGGCGATAACCATGTCCGACAAATCGCCAAAGTCCTTGCACGCTGTCGCCATCCCGATTCTTAGCGACATAAATCTCGAAGGTTTCCACGCGCTGAGAAGAGTCAGGTCCTCCCTCCTGCCGGTCCCAAAACAAGGAATCACCTGAAAGCCGATAACGATAGGTGCGCAAGCTGCCAAACTCCAGCACCGAGTCATAGCAAGTCACGGGGCGCCGCGTATCGACAAGAGCACTTTTTCCGGCTTTCACCGGCAGAGAATAATGCACTTCGAAGCCTTCACGCGAGGCGACGTCCTTAATGACGAATTCCTGGTTTTGACATGACATGAAGGCAAAAGCGACGAGCAGCCCGCGGAAAGGGCCGTATACTGTGATTTTCGTCGCAATGATCATGCAGACGAGCATAACCCTTTGCCAGTTCTCCCCGCAAGTCGGAATCAGGAAAGGCCCACGGTGCCGGTATTCTTCCCGTATCTGAGTAGGATGCTATGCTGACCAAACTGACCAAAGAGGGTAATTTGCCATGGCCAAACTCCCCGCGGGCCCAGCTCCGGAGGGGGATTTCATTGCCTATATGAATTTTCTTCGAGACCTGTTGCGCCCATGGCGCCAAGCCTGCCGCGCGGCCTTACTCCGAGGCAACCGCTTCGCATGCCCGCTTTGCGGTGGACGTTTTCGCGCCATGCTGACCAAGGGCGATCCTCCCCGGGCCAATGCCATGTGCCCTCGCTGCCTCTCCCTGGAACGGCATCGCCTGCTTTGGCTTTATTTCTCGGGGCAGGCAGGCGAAACGCCTTTCGACGCCAATAAGCCCCTGCGGGTTTTGCATATGGCCCCCGAGCCCGCCCTGGAGGCTCGCTTTCGCGCCATGCGCCACTGGGATTATCGCACTGCCGATCGCGCGCCGGGCCGAGCCGACGAGGCTTTTGACCTGACATCCATTCCGCATGGCGACAATCGTTTCGATTTGATCGTATGCTGCCACGTGCTTGAACACGTTTTGGACGACCGTCAGGCCTTGCGCGAGCTATGGCGTGTGACTGCACCGGGAGGCAAGCTTTTACTGCAGGTGCCGCTGGGCGAAGGGCCGACCCGCGAAGATCCAAGCGTCGCCGATCCTCGCGAACGCCGTCGTCTTTTCGGCCAGGAAGATCATGTTCGCCTCTATGGCTTGGACTTGGTCGATCGCCTCCGCATCGCCGGCTTTATTGCCTCGATTCAGAGGCCCTGGGAAGCGCTGGCGTTACCGTTACGTGAGCATTACCGCCTAGCTCCGGACGGCGAGGTAGGCGAACCGGTTTTCGTCGCCCTCAAACCTGCCGACGGGAAGGCTTAGACATGCCCGGTTTATTCGGCGTCGCTAGCCGAAACATGAAGCGCGAGGCCGCCTTGCGCAGCTTGGCCCGCATGCAAGAATTGCTGCGCCATCGCGACGACACCCTCCCGCCCGAGGTCATGTCCATTGTACCGCAACTGGGCGAGGCCGGAGCCTTGGCCCTGGGAGCCCTATGGCCGCGATCAGAGGCGGGCTTTCGCCAGGATATTAATGACGAGGCGACGCTTTTCTTTTACGGCGAAGCCTTTGGCGACACCGCGCCCCTGACCCCAGCTGAAATCGTCAAGATGTTCAGCGGCTTGGTCTTGCCTCGCGGCGATGCCCGCGCCTTGGCCAAGCTCGATGGCACCTATAGCGCCGCCATCGCCGATGGCGAGCGCGGCGTCCTGCATTTGTTCACGGATGCCCTGGGCTTGCAACCTCTCTATGTGCGCGAAACCGCGGGCGCCTTGTGGTTTTCTTCCGAGCTAAAGGGACTACTGGCCTTGGGTGCGCTCGAAATCGACCGCCTAGCTGCCTCCGACTTTTTGCGCATTGGCCATTTTTTGGGAGACAGCACTTGGTTTCAGGGTGTGCGACTCTTGCCTCCCGCTTCGCATTTGCGCTATGAACTCGCGACCGGTCGCGTGGTGCTCGGCAACTATCGCACTTGGCCGCCCTCGCGGCGTGAACCTGACGAAGACCAAGGCGATCAAGCCTCGCTTTTCGTCGCGGGACGGACTCCCGAATTAGCGCGCAGCGCGGAAATACTTGGCGGTCTTTTAGAGCAAGCGGTGCTGCGTCGCACTGCCGGTGCAGGCCGCTGCGGCCTATGGCTATCCGGTGGCCTCGACTCACGCGCCCTCTTCGCTGCATTTCCCAAGGCGGCAGAACCCATTCCGGTTTTGAGTTTCGGTCGTCCCAATTGTCGCGACATTCATTTGGCGCTACAGGTTTCCGCATTGCGTCCTGCCCGGCATGATATCATCGAAATTCATCCCGACCAGGGTTTGCAAGGACGCGAAGAGGGTGTGTGGTGCACCGACGGCCAATTGCCCTTCGAAGCCATGCAAGGTTTCGAAACCTTGCCCAGCCTCGAAAAAACCATGGACCATTGCCTCTCGGGTGCTTTCGGCCAAGCCCTACTTGGAGGCGGATATCTGGACGATAATCGCTGGACGCTTTGGGAAAAATTTCTGCACCTAGGGCGGCGCCAACTTTTGCCTGGCCTTCACCATGCCGGGACGCGCATCCGCTTTCGCCTTCCCTTTCTCGACTTGAAACTCATTGACGCCATCGCTTCGCTTCCCGAAGCGCAATTACGCGATGGTCGAGTCTATCGCCATATGCTTTTAAAGCGTTGGCCTGAATACTTTCACCGCATTCCTTGCCAACGCACGGGACGGCCCCTAGCCTTGCGTCCAAGTACCGAGCAGAGACAACTCCGCTTCTCCGCCACGGGTCGAGGGCTCAAACGCGCCTTGAGAATGAAGATCGCCGATGATGGTAAACAGACCTTGCCTGTCGACGCCTGGATGCGCACCGAAAAATCTCAGGACTTTATCTCGGCGAATCTCTTTCCCGAAACCGGCTTCTCCCTCGATGCCTGGACGGACATGAAGGCTCTGCGCCACGACTGGGAAATGCATTTGGCGGGGCAAGATCGCTCTGCCTCCCTTGGCCGCCATTTGACCGCCGCCCTCTGGCTTCGCCGCGTTGCCCAGGTGAAAAGCGAGACGAATTAGATAGGCTAGCAGGTCAGGCGGCGGTCGAGTTCGGGGCTTAGGGCTCTGGCGCCCTTTGCTATTTAGGATTAGCCTTGGTGATCCGGTAAGTGGCGATGGTGTCGTAATTCATCGCGATGAAATGATCGAAATCATCGCATTTGGCCTTGTTCACTCCGTCACTCATTTCCGCGAATACGAGGGGGGTGGAGGCGGAATGCATCGCTTCAATGAATGTGAGGAACCAAAACTATTCTAAATTTTTAAAGCAATGTTAAGGCTAAACAGAAAGATAAAAGTAATGCCCCTGGAGAAAACCCTAGGCAATATGCGAATTGGCCACCCATTCCCTGATCAAACTGTATGACAGTCCGAGTAGCCCCAAACATCTGCACCCTGACCGCAAAACGCACCCTTCAACTAGATAAAATATTTTTTGTGTTGCTATCAATACTCATACGATCTGGATTTGCTCAAACGATTTGGACCGAACAAATATCTGGATGGGAAGATAATAGTAGTAGAAGAGTATTTTCCGTCACTTGGGCAGACAGTCAATTGGTTGCTGTTGGCGATGGAGGCGTAATTACCTCCACAGACGGGAAAAAATGGACAAGTCAGTCACATAATCTTGGGAATGATTTTCTGCTCCGCTCAATTGTTTGGACAGGAAAGCAACTGTTTGCCGTTGGCGAACATGGCGTTATTTTAAACTCTGACGATGGAATCCATTGGACCAAAAAAAGTTCTGGGAATTTTGGGTTGCTCAATTCAATTGCATGGACAGGTGCTCTGCTTGTTGCGGTTGGAAACGAAGGGGGAATATTTACCTCCAATACTGGAGATAATTGGGTCGAAAAGACGCCCATAAGAGATACGAATCAAAGAATCTCGCTCCACTCTATAGCATGGACCGGATCCCAATTAGTTGTGGTAGGAAGCCAAAATTCGGATTGTCTGATTCTCACGTCACAAGATGGAAATGCGTGGACAGAAAGAACCGCCCCAGCGATAAGTGGCCTGAATTCTATAACTTGGACTGGAAATCAGCTCGTTGCGGTAGGCGATCGAGGAGTGATTGTCACTTCGAAAAATAGTGCCACTTGGCAACATATTCTAACTGATATTGACACTGGCTCTATTTTCGAATTCACTTCAGTAATATGGACAGGAAAGCTACTCCTTGCGGCGGGAACGAATAGGACGATATACAGCTCTCTTGATGGCACAAATTGGTCTCGGCAATTATCCGGTAATAAAGATATTTATTCTATCACTTGGACTGGATCCCAATTTGTTGCCGTGGGTGATCACGGGTTAATCATAACATCTCCGGATGATTTGGCTATTAATATCCTTGGCTTAAGGTCTCATGAAAATAAGATCATATTTAAAAATGAGTCCAACTTATTAACGTTTACCCTGCCATCTTCATTTCAGAAGGATAACATTCGAGCAACTATTTATTCTTTGTCTGGAAAACCAAATTTCAAATTTGATATATTCAATTCGAAATCGGTATTTGTACTACCATCTGAGAGTCTTATGCCGGGAAGGTATATCCTTGAAGTAAAAAACTTTAATCATACAAAATCAATGGCCTTTTATGTGGTCCGCTAAATGCCCGTAACCTCTTGAACTCTCGTAGCATAAAAATTCCACCCAATAATTTCAGAAGAATGCTCCGCCCCCAAAACATTCTCGACCCACTTCGCCCAACCACTTGCAAGGCACTCTGTTCGGGTATTATCACTACCCACTGGCCCAAACGCTGGGCAACACGAACCTCGATTGGAACGCCACATGACCCTCCCCCCCTCGATTCATGCCTTTTGGAATGCCTTCGCTTCGACCCAGGTTCAAGACCCCACAAATCGTTTCTATGAAGCCTTTCACTTTGATGATAATGCGCCAAGTGCCGACGAACTTGCCGCTCTTGTCCTTGCCGGAAGAAAGCGAGCGACGGCATCGCTTTTATGGGCCTTCGAGGCCGATGGCAAACTCGTTCCCAAGCCAGGTGATCTTAGCGTCGTGACTCTGTTCTCGGGTCAACCTGTTTGCGTTATCGAGACTTTGGAGGTCCAAATCGTTCCGTTCTCCAAGGTAGACGCCGACTTCGCGGCGACCGAAGGCGAAGGAGATAGTTCGCTTGCCTATTGGCAAGGTGCCCACATAGCGTACTTCGGGCGCGAGTGCCAGCGAATCGGACGCGAATTCAGTCTTGATATACCTGTAGTCTGTGAGAGGTTCGCGGTCGTATACCGAGGCGGGTGACATCAAATAGGCAATGGAATTAGGAATTTGAAGAAATGAAAAAAAGGAGCCTAGCTACTCTGCAAGTTGTTCTGACACTCTCTGTAGCCCTATCTGGACTTGGTGCATGGGCCGATTCGATACAAGGGAATCGAGCGGCCTCCACTGGGCAAGGACTTGAAGCCCTGGATGAAGGGAGCAAATCTCAAATCATTCACTTACTCGATAGCCTTCAAATTCCGTTCACCGGATTAAAGGGAAAGGAGTGGCACCGACGCAAAGGAACCTATGTCGTTGTAGTGACATTGACCAAGGAAGATGTGGAAGAATCAAAACATGAAGTCTTTGCATTCAACATTTCTCGGCCCAAATTCAAAGTGATGGCCTCCCCTGGCGGCTTGTTCACCTTCGCGATAGACGATAGTGTGGAGGGGTTTGATTTCGCCCCCTATCAGATGACTTCAAATGAATTTGCCTTTGGAATCCGATATTCGCGACATCGCGGCTATGCCACCGGAGATGCTAGCCTGAAAGGCGTTCTCCTTTGCCGGATCAAAGCCTCGGAAATTTTGGAGATCGCGAATATCCCCACTTCTTTTGAGGCCGACCTACCGGGGGAAACGGAGGAGGATGGCTCCTATAACCGGGACACGCCTTCAGAACGTGCGATCATTCAGGTAACGAAGAAAAAGACTTCGGGCTATTTCGATTGGATAAAAAAGGTAGAAGAGGGTAAGTCGGTTCGCCTGACATGGAATGGAAACGGTTATGTCCTTCGAGGAACGGATCCTTTTCTAACCAAAGAATATGAGATTTTTGATTTGCCTAGATAGTGGATCTCTAGGTACGGAATGTTTTTGAAATAGATAAAAGAATCGCATCGCCTAGCCGCCCGCACGGGCCGGCCGATTCGGTCGGGGGAAGGCGAGGCCGACTTGGGCATCGTAGCAAGGCGGGCCGAGGCTGGGGGGCGTTTAGACGGCCCGGAACCGGAGGCTGAGCCCCCCGTAAAAAACCATTCTTAATTCAGACGTATTGGCGTTTCGCAGACTCCTTTCAAAAGGCGATTTTTAGAGATTCAGCCGCTTTCCGAAGCGCTTTATCTCGACTCCAAAGCAGGATTCCATCCAGTTTCGCGGCTGCCAGAAGGTGCATGTCGATGAACCCGAGCCCCAGCCCATATAGCCGGTGCGCATCCATTCGCCCATTAACTACGCCAAGGCCGAAACCACGTCAACTCCTTATGGCGCCTGAGCCCTCAGGCCGACTTTACCTGGCCTTTTACCGCAAATCATCAGCAGAATCCGGAAAAAAGCCTTATTAATACACTCTCCATCGAATCGAAAGGGAATGCGTGCGTACTGTTTATTTCTCCGGGTTGCTTTTGCTGTCCTTCTTAGCCGGCCTCGCCCAAGCCCAAAGCGCGGTCGTCACGACTCACGGCCAATTGAAGGTGCAAGGCAATCGCATCTTGGATAAAAACAATAACCCCGTTGCCTTCAATGGCATGGCGATTTACTGGAGTCAGTGGATGCCGGCCTTTTACAATGCCCAATGCGTCAAGTGGTTAGTCGATGATTGGAAATGCACCGTGGTCCGCCCTTCCATCGCGGTGACGTCCAAGGGTTATGACACCAATCCCGCCGAAGAAATGCGTAAAGCCAAGGTCGTGATTCAAGCGGCCATCGACAATGGGGTTTACGTGATTGTCGACTGGCATGAAACCGGCAATGCCAATGAGCGCATTTCCCTGGCGAAGGAATTCTTCACCGAAATCGCCAAGACCTATGGACAACTTCCCAATATCATTTACGAGACTTGGAATGAACCGACCAATGAGCATCCGTGGGCAACCGTGATCAAACCCTATCACGAGGAAATCATCAAAACCATACGTGCCATCGACCCCGACAATTTGATTCTCTGCGGCACGAGAAGCTGGGCTCAAGAGGTGGACGAGGCTTCGAAAAACCCCATCACCAGCAGCACCAATATCGTCTACACCCTTCACTATTATGCCGCGACGCATAAACAATTTCTGCGCGACAAGGCCATCACGGCCTTGAAAAACGGCATTGCCCTGATGGTCACCGAAGGCGGCCTCAGTGAAAATACCGGCGGCGGCATGATAGATACCGCTGAAGCGCGGCGCTGGTTGGATTTCATGCAAGCCAATGGGATATGGTGGACCAATTGGTCGTTATCGAATATCACCGAATCGTCCTCGGCATTGAAGGTCGGCTCCCCCGCCACGGGCAATTGGTCGGCCGATCAGCTCAGCCCTTCGGGCACCTGGGTACGTAATGCCCTGCGCGGCATCAAACCCACGACCTCGTCGGTGGGCCAGCGAATCACAGGCTTCCGCGGCAAGTCCTCGGGCCTCAGCTTCTCCACCGCTTCGCAGGCGTCACCTGGGGGTTACGTCACTTCAGGGTTATGGCCTAGCCTTTTGAAAGTCGATGCCAAAGACTTATTGGGCAGAAACCGGCTAATGACCCTTCAGCGTCCCGATTGACCGGAGCAGGCCTTCACTTCTCATAAAAGACGTGAACGCCTTCCCATCGCTCGACCGCCTGCCATGCGCCCTTGGTATCGTTGATCCAGGCATGGCAATGGGCGATATAATAGGGCAAAATCGAGTCCATCAATTCTTCCGGCAAATGGCGGTGAGGAGGGACTTTTTCCAGCATGGCCCGGAATAGACGGGCAGCATCATGAAATCCCTTGCGGAAATAAATGGTCAAGGCCTTTTCCAGAAGGTCTCGCGTAGCGTCCTTAAAGACGCGGACCTCATGCGGTTGATGCCCATAAACCTCGAAGATTTTAAGGCGACGGGTGGAACCCTTGACTTGCACCATGTCTATCCAGCGATGATGCGGCAAGTCGCCATCCAAATCGCGGACAATGTCCTCGGTGACCACTATTTCCAGGTTATACATCTTGGTTTTGGATTCCAATCGCGACGCGATATTGACGGTTTCTCCAATCACGGTTCGGTCTAGTTTTTCGAAGGATCCAAAATTCCCAACCATGACCTTGCCCTTGGCGATGCCAATGCCATTTCGGATTTTCATTTTGCCCTGGGCGAACATTTCCCGGTTGAAATCCTGCAATTGAATGCGCATTTCGGTGGCGGCGCGCACGGCCTTGCGGCCGTCAGGAAATAAAGCCATGACGCAATCGCCGATGATTTTATCGACTTCGCCTCCATTCGCGATGATGGGGCCGGTCATCAGGGAGAAATAGCGGTTCAAATCGCTTTGCTTGTCCTCGGGGCTCAAGGTTTCAGTCAGCCGGGTAAAGTCACGAATATCGCAAAACATTACCGCCAAATCGCGCGTTTCGGGTTTGAAGTCGATGGGATTCACGCCTGCTTGCAATTCTTCGAATAGGGAAGGACGCACGAAGCGCTTGATGACTTCTTCCCTTCGTTTTAGCTCAGCATAGGCCGCCTTGATTTCCGTTTCGCGGGACTCCGCCTCTTCGGCTCGGGCTGTGACGCCGGCCAAAGCCATTCCACGACGATGGAAAATCTCCAAAGCGATTTTGAGTCCCAAGCCGCCCATGGCAGTGAAAAAGAGGGTGACTTGCTGGGATTCCAATAGCAGCCATTTTTCTACTGGGAGCGCGCCGTCGATGACGATGGCCAGAAAATATCCCGCAATTTGTCCTGCCACTAAGTGGAAAGGCAACCAATAGGCCTTGGTGGATATACCAAGGAATAGGGCCCAAAAAGTATTGGAAGAATCCCAATAGGGATCAGCAGGGTTGATGAGATATAAAAAGGACTGGGTCATGGGAAACATGACGAAGATCACGATTTCCCAATAAATCAGAAGACCGCGCGGCTTTCCCACCCTTCTCGTCCAAACGAAAAGACCGAGAGAGAGGACGATACAAAGCAAGCGCAAAGGCAGCCAATCCTTGAAGCCCATGGCCTTCTCTGAGAAATAAAAGACCACATAACCCAGAAAACCCAAAACGCCGAATACCGGCATGAGGCTTCGCGTCAGGCCATAATCGAGATTGAAAACGTTGCGCAGTGCCGGGAGAAGAGCCGGCAGGGATAGATAGCGGGTGAGGGCTTGAAGTCGGTAAAGCATGATTCCGATGGCTCGGAATCATCATACGGGAAGGGGGGACCCAGGACAATCCTTATTCGACCTCAGGTGCGTTATTTTGATAGAAAATGAGAGATTCTACCCTTTTTTACCACTTCTTATAGCCCAAAAACTTTCCGTTCAAGGTGACCTTGACTCGGTCGCCTTTGGGATCGGGAACTTTTTCCACGTCCATGGTGAAGTCAATAGCGCTCATGATGCCGGGGCCGAATTTTTCCTCGATCAATTCTTTCAGGGTGCTGCCATACACATAAATGATTTCTTGAAAGCGATAGGCCAAGGGCTCCTTGGGCACGGTAGGCGCTTGCTCGCCCTTATTGGGGTTCACCGTCAAGGCTTCGGCTACATCGCTTCCCAAACCCAAATAGGCAATCAAATTGCCCGCCTCTTGCGCCGACAAAACATTTTCACCCAAGCAGGCCGAGGTCACATAGACTTCCGACAACCCCACCTGCTTGGCCAATTCGCCCCAGGTGCACATTTTTTCGCGCTTGGCGGCCAATATCATTTCGGTCATGATCTTTTTTTGCATGGCGACAATTGGAAGCAAAAATCCGACCATATCGAATTCTCTCGCCATTGTGCAGAGAATGGCGGTAGGTGACAAATTATGTCATGGGTAGGCGTGACAATGTCATCCCTACCTTAGCAACCCCGCGCGCAAGTCCCGGGTCTTCTGCGTGCCATCATCCAAAGTGAATCCCAATCTCCAGATATAAACCCCTTGGCCAACTGAATTGCCATTGCTATTACGTTTATCCCAAATCAAATAACTCTGATATCCCAGGCCCTCGCGTCGGGCTTGGTTTTCCAACTCGCCTTTTCGACATTGTATTTGTCCGCATCGGCCTGGCAGCGGTATTTCCCAGCTGGATCAGCACTTGAATTAGGCTGCATGGGAAGAAAATAAAGGCGACGGATTTTCAGGCTATCGGTGGTCAAGCGAATCATGCCCCCGCCGCCTATGGTACCGGCCACGCCGATGCCGGAAGCCGCGGCTGTATTCAGGATGTCATTGATATGCACCACTGCATGCGGCAATTTTCCTGGCCATAGGGCTTGAACATCGGCCCATTGCGTGCTTTTAGATTCACGAAATATCACGAATGCCTTATCTCAAGGGCGGCTTTTCGAATAAAGGTGCTGGGCTAGGTTTGTTTCTTTTCCGTAAACAAATACGGTGCTTCTCCGCGCGCCAGCATTTCCACAAATTCGCGTATCTTGCGCTCGCGCGTTTCGGCTTTTTTCACGCTTTGCAAACGGTAATAGATGGCATAGCGACTAGCGCTTTTCAAAGTCGCATAAAAGGCTTGGGCCTTGGGGATTCTCGCCAGCGCGGCGAGCAAATCCTCCGGAGCTTGCGCTTTGCTTTGCGAGGCATAGGCCTTGTCCCATTGTCCATTGGCCTTGGCATTCGCGATGGCCGCCCTTCCCGCTTCTTGCATGCGTCCCGCGGCCTCCAAGTCGGCGACCTTTTTCTGATTCACTTGCGACCAGATACTGCGCGGCGATCGTGGCGTAAATCGCAACTTATACGTCGAGACATCACGACTCATTTTTTGGCCGTCAATCCAACCGAAGCACAAAGCCTCGTCTACCGCTTCGGTATAGCTCACCGTCACTGGCTTCATTCCTTTTTTCGCGAAGACCATCCAAATACCTTTGGACTTGGCGTGATTGGCCAGCAACCACTTTCGCATGGCTTCTTGCGAAGCGAAACGCTTTTCGATCAATTCTGTAATGGTAGGCATACCTAGTTCACCCCATCTGCAATCAAAAATAATCTCCGAAAAACATTAGTCCCAAGACAATGCCTCAACAAGTATCTTCCTCACGGCACCGTAACCCCTAATCCCCATGAGGTTTTATGTCTTCAGTTAAATTCACACCCGACGGATATCATTCCGTCACACCTTATCTCTCGCTTAAGAACGCCCAGGCGGCCATCGAATTTTACAAACAAGCCTTCGGGGCTCAGGAAATTTATCGCATGGAAATGCCGGGCCATCTTGTTGGCCATTGCGAATTGCAAATTGGCTCTTCTCGCATCATGGTCGCCGATGAATTTCCAAATATGCCCGACGCAGTGACGGCCAGCCCCAAAACCGTGGGCAATACCACGGCGGGCTTTTGCATCTATCTCGAAAATGTCGACGCCGCTTTCGCCAAAGCCCTCGCCGCAGGCGGCAAGGAACGCCGTCCGGTCACCGATCAATTCTATGGCGATCGCAGCGGCACTCTTGAAGATCCTTCCGGCCACATTTGGACTCTCGCCACACATATCGAAGACGTCACTCCCGAAGAAATGAAAAAGCGAATGGCGGATATGGGTATGGCTTGATTTTCCGGGCGGTGTTTATTTTTCAAAAGCTTGGTTGAAAGGAGCGAGGCCGCTTGCTGCATCGGCCCCGCCCCTCGCTGCGGCCCGCAATTCCGTGCCCGCTACGCTCGGCATGGTCGGCCTCCGCTACCCCACCCTCTCTCAAGGGAGCTGAAATCAAAGTGAATATTCTTGATCATTATTCGGCGATTCAGGAACTCCTCTTTGGGCAGACGCCAAGTGAGCTACTGGAACTTCGATACAGCGCCTATGCCTTTGGATCGGGTTATGTCGCTTTCCGAGCGAAAGGCAAAACCTTTATCCTTACATTTGACGGGCGAGACAATGCGCTAACTATTCAAGTGACCGATAAACCCTACCCTACAAAAGAATGGAAATTGATTTGGACCGGCAAGCCCGACAACCTCAACCAATCTTTAAAAATGGTCACCGAGTACTTGG
>JAYUVP010000282.1:0-4162 GCA_043753995.1 Fibrobacterota bacterium | reverse complement strand
CCCGTTTCAACTAGAGTCACGCGCAAGTTATCCCCTTGATTCGGGTTGGTCACCAGGACAGTCAAGGAATCGGAATTGGCTGAGATGTCGCCATTTTTGTCTTGTACCTCGACCAGGAAGCGCGTTTGTCCAATGACGGCCAAGGGCGGAACAACCACTCCTTCGGGGCTTATAAGCGATAGGGTGGAGGGATAGGCATCGGCTTTATTGTATTCCAGATAAAAGTGACGATTGACAAAAGCGCAACCCACGCAACCCTGGCAAAGCGGATCCGCGCCACCGAAAAGCGTGATGTCGACTTCATTGGCCCCTGGCTTCAACTTGACGGGAATATTGAGGCTCCAATCATTGGTCGAGGCATTATAGACTGCGGCTTGCGCGAGATTGGCAAGGCGTTCGCCATTCACCCAAATGTCGGTCAATTTTCCGGCTTCGGTGATGGTTACCTTGCCCTGCACCATGGCCGTCGAAGAACTCTTGTCGAGCTTTTTATAGTCCTCCGGCGGATTATGCAGCGGCGAGGTGATTTGCACGTCCATGTGATAATTCGTCACCTTGGTGGCTTGCTCTACCCTGGAAGGGGAATAGCCCCACACGAATTGGCCCTTGCGATAAACGGTCATATAGGGATTGATCTCGGTGGTCACGTATTTCTCGTCGACTTCATCCTTTGTCCCTGGCTGCACTCCCCCAAAGTCCACCGGATCGCCCGCCGCACGCGAATGCGTTGACCAAGACCAATCCTTGGAATTCGGGACTCGAGTGCTTGGTTTATTTTGAATGCCATCAATCGGGTGGTTTTGAACAAAGGTGACGTCGACTCGAAAGCGTGCGCCGGACTGCATGAGCGCATTTCCCATTGGCATGGACATATACCAGTAATAGGAGTTGGTCGCTGGGTCATAGGTTTCATCCATCCGCGTTGGCTTGCGACCACGGAGCAAGGGATCCAGAGCCGTCAGGAACGCATTGGTGGGATCCAAAAAACCCGTGGACAAGTAGGCTTGCCCGATATCGGCCCGAACACTGAAATCCACCATTTCCGCTTCGGTGGCGCGCAGATAAAAACGGACATCCAGCGAGTCATAGCTCTTCATGTCCTGGTTAACAATATTGAAGCCGAGATAGGTCAACTCCCCGAGTTTATAAGTCAGGGCGCGAATGTCGAAGTTGACATGTTCGACGCGCGTGGTGAAGGTGTAAAATTGCCCTTGATTATCATCACGCACGCCATTGGATTCGACATAAAACCAATACTGCGTTTTTTCTTTTAGGCCTTCGATTTTCACATAGTGAAATTTCACCGGATGGCCGGTGATGTCGCCATCCTTGATTTGGGTGGGCGGCTTTCCCACACCATAAACCACCTTGCTGTCATAGGCGCCATTGGGCGTGAACCAAAGTATTTCGGCGGTATTATGAGTCACATTGCAAACCTTGACTTGGGAGATTTGGGCGGTACCCGGTGGTTGCACCAAGGTGGTGAACATGAATTTTTTGCCTCCATTGTCATTGATGCCAGTAACCCCTTTGACATCCTTGGCTTCGGCTTGGAAATAGTAGAGCGTTCCTGGCTTCAAGCCCGTCAGCACGATTCGATGCTCGACCCGGGCCGAGTCCCCGGCCTTAGTAAGCGAGAGCGCATCGGCCGCCGTGCCATACCGAATCGCGGCGGTTCCATAACGGCTTTGTCGCACCACGATGATGGCATGATCGGTACCGACATATTCGATTTTGACTTGAATGTCGAGAGCTGTCGCCGTGTCTGCTTTGGCCAGGCCGAGCACTGGGAAAAGCATAGTAGTGGTACCGTCTAGGCACGGTTCGGAATGTTCGTGATCTTTCCAATACTCCGTGTAAACTCCGGGAGCATTGCCGTTTCCGCCATCAGGGGGGAAGCCGCCGTGCAAGGCTCCCACCGGGGGGCGATAGCGATAAAAGGCACCCGGTACATTGGTGCCTTCGGGATTCGAGGCGCGATGGTGCGGATGATTGAAGTTTTTCGCACCCACGCCATAAATCATGCTGATGTCCCAAGGATTAACGCCCAGCATATAGTCCATTTGCCGTACAATTAATTGCCGAACTTCATCGGCCTTCCAATCCACACTTGCGGGGGTATGGGGCAAAGCCACACCCTGCAAGTCTTTGGCAATATCGTAATAGCAGAAGAACTCGGCGGTATTGCCAGCGATATAGCGATTCCAAACCCAAATTACATCGGCCTTGGTATTGACTTTCCACAGAGGATCATAGGACAACGTATGGCCGCCAGACAATTGCGGATTGGCGCTGGGCAAATCGATGGTGGCCGAACCACCTTGCAACCAGCCAATATTGTCAATCACATTGAAGGCGGCATCTTCAATGGCGTCCAACCTTTGTTGGGCATTGAATCCGTAGGTTGCGGCCGCCGCCGGGTCTTTGAGGATTAGGCGATAAAACGCCCATAGCGTCGGGGTGTGAACATTGGCATAGGACGTATTGGTCCCGCCTTTTTGCAAGGTGGTATTGTTGGCGACCATCCATCCACCGGCAAAGGTTCCTGTGGTAAAAAAAGGATTGGCAAAGGTGCCAAGGGCGGGGTTGGCAATCAAATCGTATTTGTAAGTGGTGTCTTGAGTGGCCCACAAAAGAGCCACTGCGGCGAGAGCCATATCATCGTTGATGGATGTTTCGGTGGGATAGGCGCCAGAGGAGCCTGATGATTTTTTGGTGGCCTTGCCCAAGTCATACATTTTCTTTGCCGCCGCCAGACACCGATCGGCATAAGCCTTGTCATACACGGCATATTGTTTGGAGAAAAAGGCGAAGCCAGCGGCCAGTCTGCCCATGATATTTGTGCCGACTTCATTACGCAATTCGCGCACTGGCCCGCCGCGATCCACCGGAAGGGCGTCCTGAAATTGGGGCTGCCCCCACCAGCCATGATCGCCACCGAAAGACCCCACCGAGGTCCACATTTTAGAGGGGTCACCCTTGGCCAAGTCATAGGATTTGAGGAAAAAGTCCACACCCATTTTGGATTCATAGAGAATATCGGGTATGCCGTCGGTGCGATAAGTGTCGTTTTGGTTTTTCCCATAGCGATCGGCATCGCGATCGGGAAGAGCGGCGGAAAGCATGGCCAGCGTGGCGGTGGCATAACTCATGGTCATCGATTCTTTGAGATGATCGCCGCAATCGTACCAGCCGCCGGTCAAGGACCCGTCGCCATTGGGCCCGTCTTTCAAATGTGATGGGGGATGAAACCAGGAGTCCGTATTGCCACTGCGGTTAATTCCGAAAAATTTGAGTAGGGCATCCTTCACCCAGGAATAAACCTGGTCATTGACCACGAAGGGCGCCGAGGTATCGGCGTCGACTACAATGCGATATTTCCCCAGGCCTAGGGCAAGGGGGATTTCTCCTTCTGATATCGCCCCAGAAAAAACCGGACCTTTCATGGTATAACGAATATTTCTGTCTTTGAAGGCATTCCAACTTGCACTAATATCAAGCTGCCCAGTCGTGGTTTTATTTGTGGGCGTCAAGGTGCCTGTCGCCACCTGGCTTAAACTTTGGTTGATAATCTTGAATGAAGTTCCAGTGCCCCCCACCACGTAAAAAAATTTGCGATCCCCGGTGCGGTAACCTGCCTGATTCACTCGGATTTTAGAAAAGCGAATATTGATTGAATCGCGATAAAGCTGATCCATGGTATCTGGAAGAGGATTGGCTATCAGCGCATAGGGAAGTGGGCCTCCCGTTTGGGCTGAGACCAATTGTCCCATTGCTAAGAGAAATCCGAATAGACAAAAGACAGCCATTAGCGACATTCGCATCAACTGCCAAGGTGATGCTTGAGGCGCTTGCGAACTTCGCGCCATTTGAAAATGCATTTGGGGACCCCTTTCCCGACCTGTAAAATCAAGGGTGGAACATCGGCTTGATTTGGATCAAGCGAAAATTCTTAGGCCTTACCCCCGATTCGGGTTGGTGGGTGATTCTCCCAAACCCGTTCAAGTTTCGGAAGGATTAACTTCGATTTAAGTAAACAGGGAGCGATGGGTACGGAGTCTGGCCTCTCCCTTCGAGATTAGGGCAAGTTAAGAATGGGTGAAGGTGAGTCAGATTTTGGAAAAATAAGCTTTTGACCTTAATAATACCCATCCATACTGGA
>JAYUVP010000281.1:0-18034 GCA_043753995.1 Fibrobacterota bacterium | reverse complement strand
TAATCCAATCCACTCTGCCAGGTCTTTCCGTTCGCGGTGCAACGATTGAAGATGCCAGCATCATTGCCGAAGGTCGGCCAGATGTCGAATATCAATTCATAATTGTCGAAACTCGCATTGGTCGAAAGCAGGCTGCCCGCTCCATTGGGGTTTTGTGATGCGAAGAGAATGCCTTGGACGGAATCGGCTCCCCAAATGCCTCCTTGATTGCGATCGACCCTGCTATGTGTTGACCCACAATTCTCCCACCACCCTTTCAAATTTTTGCCATTGAATAAGGGATAAAAACCTTCGGCATCGGGAGTTGTAGCCAAGGTGTCGGGTTTACCTCCCGACAGGATGGGCCCGCTGTCACAAGGACCATTGGTCAAGGCGAGGCTAGGGTTGGGAGGTTGCGAAAGGGCCGAGCAAACCAAGGTGAAGGAGCTTGCCCAGAAGCTAAGGCCGATGCGTCGGTTCTGGTCATAAGACGGGAGCATGATATGTTCTAGAATAGGCGAGGATGAGAATTCCAGGGCAGGGTATTTAGGGGGACCGTGTGGAGAACTTGAACTCTTTATGCTAAGAATGAGTTTCGATAGCTTAGCCCAGCGATTTTGACGGATTGACCCTAGTTTGTGCAATAAGGCCAGCCTCCAAGGCGGGCCTTTCGGTTTTTGAGGCGGGTTCTGGGCTGTAGAGAAAGCTTTGGGGTAATGTGGAGAAAAATGGCTTCGCATTGGGAAAAAAAGATGCATAAAGTGACTGTTATCACGCGGCTATTCCAGGTGCGTGCCCTATGCCTTTGCCTGATCGGATTCGCATTCGGTGTTTCATCGGCGCATGCCCAACGCTCCATGGAAAAACTCACACGCGCCTTGATTGCCGTGCGCACCGGAAATGATGTCTATCTCAGTTGGCGCTTATTCGGGAATGAATCACCGGATGTGGGCTTCAATGTGTATCATGGCGCAACCAAATTGAATACGACGCCGCTCGCGGGCGCCACTTTGTTCATCCATACGGGAGGATCAGCGGGCTTGGGTACCGGGGGGTCCGCCTATACGGTGAAGCCCATTCTGAACGGTCAAGAGGGAGAGTCGAGCGAACCGGCCCGACCTTTGAATCAGGGCTATCTCAGCGTCCCATTGCAATTGCCTAGTGCAGCTTATACGGCCAATGATGCCAGCGTGGGTGATGTCGATGGCGACGGTGAATATGAAATCATTTTGAAGTGGGAGCCGAATAATGCTCAAGACAATTCGAAAAGCGGCGTCACCGATGTGGTCTATCTCGATGCTTACAAATTGAACGGTCAGCGACTCTGGCGCATCAACTTGGGTCGGAATGTGCGTGCCGGCGCGCATTATACGCAATTCTTGGTTTATGACTTCGATGGTGACGGCAAGGCCGAAATCATGTGCCGTACATCGGATGGTACCCTCGACGGTACCGGCAAGGTGATTGGCAATGCCAATGCCGATCATCGGCACTCCTCGGGCTATATCATGACCGGCCCCGAATTTCTCACTGTCTTCGAAGGATTGACCGGCCGGGCCATGCAATCGACGGCTTATTTGCCTGCGCGGGGCAATGTCTGCGATTGGGGCGATCCCAATTGCGGAACCTACGCCAATCGTGTCGATCGCTTTTTAGCAGGCGTGGCCTATCTCGATGGCCTGCGACCGAGCGCGGTTTTCTGTCGCGGTTATATACCCGCACCGTGCTGGTGGCTTGGGATTGGAATGGCACGGCGCTGACTCAGCGTTGGATCTTCGACAGCAATCAATCGGGCAATAGCGCCTATGCGGGACAAGGCAATCACCAATTAAGCGTGGCCGATGTCGACGCCGACGGCAAGGACGAAATCATTTACGGTTCGATGGCGATCGACGATAATGGCAAAGGCCTGTGGAATACCAAGTTGGGACATGGCGATGCTTTGCATGTGGGTGATTTCGATCCGGCCAGGGCGGGGCTTGAGGTTTATGCCATTCACGAGGGCGGCGAGCAACCCGGAGCCGATTTGCGATCGGCGCGAACCGGCCAGGTATACTGGAAATTGCCCAATGAAGATGTGGGGCGCGGCGTGGCAGCTGATATTTCCGCAGATTATCCGGGTGCCGAATTCTGGGGCGCTTCGGGTGGTGCACGCAATGTGGCGGGAACTGCGGTTTCGGTGAGTTATGCCTCCTACAATTTTCTCGCTTGGTGGGATGGCGATTTATTGCGCGAATTGGTGGACAAGACCGTGATTCAAAAAGCGAATGGAGACACCTTATTGAAAGCTACGGGTTGCGCTTCGAACAATGGCACCAAGGCCACGCCCAATCTCACGGCTGATTTATTGGGTGATTGGCGTGAAGAAGTGATGTGGCGCACGGAAGACAGTAAGGAATTGCGCATTTTCACGACCACCCTTCCGACCACCTATCGCTTTTACACCTTGATGCATAACCCCGCTTATCGCTTGGCTGTGGCCTGGCAGAATGTGGCCTATAATCAGCCGCCGCATGTCGATTATTTCTTGGGGCAGGGCATGACCTTGCCGCCACCCAAGCCCAATATCGTGATTCCCCTAACGACCTCGGTACTACCTCGCCAAGAAGTTCCCAGTGTTGCTCCGGGGCGTATGGTCCGGCATGGAGGAGGCAGCACCTTGTGGCTGCCTTGGGGTTTTGCACACGAAAGTCAAATCATTCTGGTGCGCGATGCCTTTGGAAAAATCAGGGCGCGCTTGCATCCGAAGCAAGGCCAATTGAACTTGGAGAAACAATTGCCCGAAGGCGTGTATTTGCTGCAAGCGCAATTGAAGTGAATGCCCAAGGGACCGAGGCGAATAAGTAAAAGATCTTTATAGCCCGTGCTAGGAATTCTATTTGCTTATGATGTTTTTCCGACATGCCGCACTGTGGTGCACCGTGATCCATTTCGCGACTTTGGTACCGGTCTTTTCCAACCAGGACCTTGAATACGAGGTGGAAGAAGGCGACTCGGTTGCCATCGACACCTGCGGCACCTTTTGCCGCTATGTCCGTGTCGGCCATTTCTCGGATGGCGGCCTCAATGTCGGCACACGAATTCAAACCGATACCTGCGGGACCTTGGCCGGCCGCCAACTGAAATGCACCCGAAAAGAAATTACCTCTCTCGGCGGGCATGGCGGAAGTTGCGAAATCAAATTCACTATCCATACGGAGGCCATTGAAAAACGAGGTGGAACGCAGGACACCGTCAGGACGACTTTGATTTCCTGGTCCACAAATCAAACGAATAATTTCGAGTTTCCATCCTGTCCGGAGCCGGAATTCGAGGCACGGAAAAATGACTTGAGAGTCTTTGATTCCGAATCGGAAGGACGCCATTTGATGGCACATTTCCGATGGAAAAAGGGGCATTTGGAGTTGGTCCCAGAGTTCCACACGCGACTCATTTCCGCCCTGGAAAAACCGGACCCTGCCCTGGGGAGTTTGGAATTCATGCATTCGTGGATGAACTGGGAAAACATGGATGCGGACCCATCCCGTTCCAATGTATTGGAATTACATGCCATACAGGACTCCATAGCCGAAGGCAAGGTCGACTACTCGATTGAGGCCTTAAAAGAATTGCTGAAGGATTCTGGAAACACCGTTATTTCCAGAATCAGTCGACGCAGGCTCGATTCTCTGCAGACTTGGAAAAAGAAGAATCAACCTTTGTTCCTGGAAGGAGTGAGGAAAATCGGTCGCCTCACCGCCGAGCCTTTTTATCCGCCCTTGGATTCTCCCACAGTCTTTTGGCGGGATTCTCTGCTTTGCGTGGTGCAGCAAGACGGCAAGTCGTCGCCGCAAATGAGGACATGGAATCCCCGCACCGGGGCCTGGGGTAAGGCCGAAAAGGCCCGGTTCCCGGAAACCGGGATCAAGGAGCTTTATGAACTCTATTGCGAGGTGCTGTCCCGCATGTTGGACCCAAAACGGAATTGCTGGACCCGGAGAATGGAGGACCCCGGCAGCCTCGAATGTCCCGCTTGGGAATGCAGCCCGATCCTGAGCCTCGCCGACAGCATACCGGGTACGACGGGGAATCCGAAGCACCTCGCAAGAGCGGGTGGATCCAGCGCGGCCGGATATGGCCGATTCGAATTCGGAACCGGAGGATTGCTTTATTTGGCCAGCAACCCCTATGTCGCTTGGCGTGTCTTGCCAGACTCCGTGGCTCCCGTATACGGGCACAAGTCCTATGAAATCACTCCAGAGCGTGAATACCCGGTCGTGGTCTCTCCCGACCAGGATTGGGTCGCCTTCGCATTGCAGGCGCCAGGCGGGACGAGCATCCATCTCTGGGTCGGTCGTATACGCTATCGTGAGGAGAATTCGAAAGCGCCTCAATTCGAAGAGTGATGCGCTAGAGTTTTATCCAATATTTCAGAACCGAATTCGGCTTGGTCATTTTGCGAAGCTCGGCCTTCGAATATCCCACGGCAACATTAAAAGTGGCGCCGCGATTTCCGGCCGAATAACTTTGTTGGCAGACGTCATCGAGACTCACAATGAGACTGTCTCGGTTCAGGCTGAACTCTGCGCGTTCCGGCCATTCGGAAAGGGTGAAATATCCGTTCAAGCTTTCCAAAGCTTCGGCCGTGTCTTCGAGTTCTTTGCCCTCATACAATTCTTGAATCCAGGTTGCATCTGAACCGCGAGATTCGCGTTCGCTTGTGATGGCATCCTGCAATTTTTCGCGAAGTTTTTGGAATCCTTTCTCTGTGAAAGCGTCTTTAAGATCCACAAGCGACCTTGAACTTAAATCGTAGACGTAGCGCCGGGAACCCATGTGAGCCGTATAGCTGTAATTCTCCCAGGTTAACCAAATGCTCATTAAATTGCCGCCAAGGAAAGACGTTTCATATTCAAGAGTTGCACTGGAATCCTCGCCATCGTGCGTGTAAAACATTATTTCTTCGCTTAGAATGTCTTCGAGTTTGGGCAAAATCGCATGAGACTTGATACTCGGATCGGATTTGAATAGCGTGACTTGAAAGGTATCAGGATTTTTCGGTGCAAACCAAAGTCCGGAGATTTCATCTGCCGTCAGCTTCAGGTCGAATGTTCCTGTGACTTTACCCTTCGGATTGCTCTCGGTTAAAGTCAGACTCGCTCCTCTTTTACGGCCTGAAAGTGGAATGGCCTTGCCATGGTTGCGATAGAAATACGCACCGTGAAAGGCTCCGCTGTCTTTGGGAATATTCAAATCCATCCAAATGAAGGCGTTTAAAGGCTCTTTTAGTTTTCGCGGACCATAAATCGCCCCTTCGAAAGAGGCAGCATACGGGGAATGGCTAATCAGCGAGAGGCCGAGTATTCCTAAAAGAAAGAACCGAATTTTTTGTCTGGAGCTGTGCATAGCGAGAGGAAATTAGCCATTCCCATGGGATCTGATTTTCAGAGTTTGGCCAAAAGGGTTTGACAATTTTCATTGGCAAACCAAGGAGGCGGAGTTGTTCGGAAGTGATTTATAATACGGTTCCCGAGTATTAATTCGCCCTACGCCGTGAGGCAAAGGCTAGTCCAACTATCCCGAGGCCCATGAGACCCACGCTTCCCGGCTCCGGAATGGCTGCGGGAGTGGACAGCACCTGCCCGCTTATTGCCTCGTAAGCATCCTTTTCCGGTAAAGCCGAATTCAGGCCGCCTAAGATAACGTCGTAGTTGAATTCAAAATCGATATTCTCACTACCGACATCCGAGTGTTTATTCTTCACAAACTGGTTTTGAATGGTCGGTGCAAGCAATTTGAAATAGCCCACTTCGAACCAGTAGAATCTTTTGCCGACAACAATAGGCTCGTCGTCATTGCCTAGAATTTTTTGTTTTTTAAAAGCCGGTTCGTTGCGAATAACGGTCGCGTGAATGGGCACCGTGGCTGCAAGTGACACGGTTAGGAGGAGGGTTGCACTTTTCATGATGATTCCTTTCAGGATGGATCTCGAATCACGGTTTATCCATTTTCGAGTCAGTGGATAAACTATTTGCAAGAATTTGTGGGAATCACGAATTGCGACAGAGCACAGTATCAGCGGTAGGAAACTCGGAATAACGCCGACGAATTGCTGCCGGCAGGAAAATTCACCGCTTCACTGCGATGAAGGTATAGCAGTCAAATGTCCCATGGCAGCACTGGTCGGCATACCAGGACCATTCCAATCGCGCCTCGAAACCGAGATCTTCCAGGATCCCCATGATGTCGTAACCGAAATGCGTGAAGCACGGGATTTGTCCACGCAGCGGATCCCCGTGGTATTCGATGGGTTCGAATAATACCGGTTTACCGTCGACCCACTTGAACAGATCCCTGGTTTTACGATTGGAGAGGTAGGGAATGGTGAAAATATGGGCCCCGCCACGCTTGAGGACGCGGCGCACCTCGGCAAATCCCTTCCGGTAGTCGGGTACATGCTCGAATACGTCTTCCGAGATCACCAGATCGAAGGATGCGTCCGCGAAGGTGAGGGATTGCAGGTCTTGGTTCAATATCCCGTCTTTATAATCTCCAGGCGCGACCCCGTCAAAGTATTCGGAAAAGGTGATATTGGGCCCGCTGCCCAAGGCACGGTGGATGGCGCCTTTCGCCGAGGTATTGAACACGGTGAGTTCAGGATGCGAGACAAAATCGGCCAGGCTTTTGATGCCTCGGCTTCGGAAGGTATTCACAATCCACAGCGCCAAATGTCGATGACGGGAAATGCTTCCGCAGCGTACGCAGAGCGCATGGTTGCGGACGGTTTCCTTCGTATCGATGAGAACGAAAAAGGTTGATTTACCGCAAAGGGTGCAGAGGCCACGGTGGGTATTGAAGATGTATTTCGGTCGGAAGTAGCGTAAAAATGTTGTCAGTCGCATATGGGATTTTCAGGGAATACGCTTTTAAACAAGCATTAACAGCAGGGTAAATATAGCGTTAGGCAAACAAATCCACTTGCGAGAGCAACTTTTCGCAAAAGCTTTTACGATGTACCGGACTTAAGCCATGACGAACCACGGCCTCGCGATGGGCTTCGGTGGGATAACCTTTGTGCTGAGCAAATCCGTATTGCGGATAAAGCGCATCGAGCGTCATCAATTGTTGATCGCGCGTTACCTTGGCTAAAATCGAAGCGGCGGCAATGGATGCCGAGCGGCCATCGCCCTTTATCAAGGCTTGCTGGGGGAATTGCAAACCGGGGATGACTTTATTGCCATCCACACCGAGCGATAAACTCACGCTGTCAGGCGGCAGGGCCTTGGCTGGAAGACCGGCTTGTGACTTTTGTCCTCTCATGGCCGACAAGGCCCGAGCCATGGCCAAAAAAGTCGCCTGCAAAATATTGATGCGATCGATTTCGAGCGGAGAACATTCGCCGATGCCGAAGGCAAGGGCCTGCTCCATCACCAGGGGATAAAGATTTTCACGAGCGGACTCACTCAGTTTTTTGCTGTCATTCAAACCGGCCAGGGGCTTGCCTTGCAATTCGAAAACCACGCAGGCGGCCACCACATTGCCGGCCAGGGGGCCGCGTCCAGCTTCGTCCACGCCGACATAGAAAGCGCCATTCAAGCCTTTCCACAAGTCCAAATCGAATTGCCAAAGCGAAGGCGTCGCCTTCTCGGAAGAAATGCGGGATTTCACGAACCGAAAAACTCCATGCTCGCGAAAAATTCGCTTTCGATTCGCACGGCTTCGCTGGCCAATAAGGAATCGGTGGGTTGGATTTGACCCGCTGCGAAGGCTCGTATTACGCGCCAATAATTATGGTGTTCGAGTTTCAAAACAGCGGCTCCGACATCGTCTGCTGTCCAATGGGGCTCGACGCGCACGGAACCTTGATAGATAATTTGTCCCGCGTCATAATCCTCATTCACCATATGGATAGTCATGCCGGTAATTTGGCAGCCACGCGCCACCACGCCTTCATGCACCTTGTGGCCATAAAAGCCTTCGCCTCCGAATGCAGGCAATAAGGCGGGGTGAATATTGATGACGCGATTGTGCATGGCCGCCAAAACCTGCGCAGGCACTTTTTTCATATAGCCCGCCAAAACCAGTAAATCGACTTGATGCTCGGCTAGTAGCCGCACCATGGTCTCGGCGATGGCTTCTTCGGAGCCTTCCGTTTTCGCCGACACATGCAGGGCCAGGGCGCCAGCCTCACGCGTACGCTGAAGCGCCAGGGATTTGCTGTTATTGGAGAGGGTGAAAGCGAGACGGACCGGCAATTCACCGGTCCGCTGCTTGTCGATCAAAACCTGAAGATTGCTGCCTCCACCGGAAGCGAATGCCGCTACGGTGAAGGGCTTTCGAGAGCCGGTTTCAAAACTCATTTCATTAAGCCGCGGCCTTCACCTTTTCTGAGGTTTCCACGGAACCAGAACTCGCTTTCGCGTCATGGCTGTGTGCATGGCCATTGGCTGCGCCAGCATGCGAAGAAGGACGATGCGTCACCTGGCTATAGGTGCTTTGATCTTGCGGCGCGCCATGCTTGCGGAAAAGATGCTTGAACAAGGTATAGGCGCCACGGAAAACGCGGTAGCGCTCATGCTTGTCGAAGAGGGCCATGCGCGCTTGTTTCAGCACGTATTTAGGCCGCAGGTAAAACTCACGCCGCGCGCGATCGCAGAAGTCAACCAATTGTTGGCTGGTGAGATTCTTGCGGATCACCGTGGTATTGTGCTGGCCGTCTTTGTCGAGCCATTTATCATAATCGGTGCTGGCCAATTCGCCGCGCTCACGCGCTTCGGCATAGGCCGATGTGCCTGGATAGGCCATGATGGGATAGAATTGCGCCGTATTAGGATTCAGCTTCTTTGCGAATTCCAAAGTGCGGTCCAAGGTCTCGGGGTTATCACCCAAGTTACCCACCATGAAGCATCCATGAATCAAAATGCCAGCCTTGTCAGCGGCGTCCATGAATTTTTCGCTTTGACCGTCGGCCAAGCCTTTTTTCACATTCTTCAAAACATCGGCGCTGCTCGATTCGAAACCGACGCACAATTCACGGCAGCCAGCCTTTTTCATGACATCAAGCACTTCGAATTTCACATCGGCGCGAGCATTGGCTGAGAAGGTGACCTTGATGCCGCGACGAATGATTTCCTCGCACAATTCCTTGGTGCGGGTAGGATGAGCCGTGAAGGTGTCATCCTCGAAAAAGATTTCGCCCACCTTGGGAAAGGAGGCGTAGATGTATTCCATCTCGTCGACCACATCCTTGATGCTGCGCTTGCGATAGGTGTGGCCCGTCAAAGTTTGGGGCACCACGCAATAGGTGCAGCGGAAAGGACAGCCGCGCCCCGAAAGAATTACGATGAGAGGATTGATATTAGCGCCATAGAAATAGCGCGTATAGCACGACATCAGATGCTTGACATAAACCTTACTCACCCAGGGTACGGTGTCGAGGTTTTCAATCTTTGGCCGTTCCAAATTGCGCTGCATCAATTCGCCGTCGCGCCAAGCCAGACCCAATATCTTGCGGGCCTGATCCGGTCCATCGCCGCGTAAAAAGCGAACGAGTTCGCGCGCGGTGTGATCGGCTTCGCCCATGATGACATAGTCGATGGCGTCTTCACGTTCCAAAATTTCCAAAGGCTCGGCGGTGGCATGGGTGCCCATCATGGCGATGGGGCAATTCACAGCCTCTTTAATAGCCTTGCCGACGCGCATATCATTGTTGATAGACGGTGTCGAAGTATTCAAAACGGCCAGGGTAGGTTTGAAATCCCTGACTTTTTTCAGGGTGCCTTCCAAGTCCAAATCCATGGCGGGAGAGTCGATTACGAGGATTTCATTGCCATCCTCTTCGACGCATCCCGCGGCATAGCACATGAACATGGGCCAATAAAGGGTGCTGGACTTGGTTACGCAGGGGCTCCGCGATTCCCGGGAAAACATCGGGAAATAAGGCGGATTGAGGAAGAGGACTTTCATCGGTCTTGAGACCTTCCTATTCGCTAGCGAGCGTAAACACGACGCTGGCTAAGACTTGAATTGCCAAGCTGGCAGCAAACTACATGGTCTGCCGAGCAGAAGAAATATACCGCCCGGACCCGATCACCGGGTGCGGAAACGCTGGGCATCGGCCTTATCGAAGAAACCGGTGTCGAAATTGGGGCCCCAGCTTGAGATATTGGACCCGCCTTCCAAGCGAATACGGTCCAAACCACCCGTTAACAGGTGTATTCCCAAATAAGTGGACAAATAGGTACGCTTGCTCAAAGCCTTCTCCACCAGGCCGCCTTCGGCTAAGACTTCACAGCCCGCCACGGCTTCTATGCCCAGGGGTATGGCCCAATTCCACAGGGCAAAGCTGCGATGGGGCATCAAGGTGAAGCGATCTTCCAAAAAGGCAATACTTTCGCTCTTCCCCACCCCGCTTCCATGGGAAAAGCCCCGCAAGGAATTGGCTCCCCCGGCGCGATACAAGTCATAACTGCCCACTTCGCCTATGCGCCAGCGATTCAGCCAACTCGCCACCAAGTTATTCCGGGCTCCAAGCGGTAAATAAGCGCGTAAATCGGTGAGAAATTCGGTATTGTCAGCGGCCCCGCCCAGCCAACCCCCAGTTTGAGCCACCCGGGCTTCGGCGTAAACACCCAAACGAGGCAAATGGCGACGATCGCGGCCATCCCAGGCCAACCCGGCTCCAAGTCTGGGCAATTCATCGCTGCCGCCGGTGAGGGTGACTCCAGGGCGATCGGCGCTTAAAGTCATGATCTCGCCTGTGAAGACGCCTTTCCATTTACTGAATAGGGGCTTTTTCGCATCGACTTTAAAACGCCACGAATTCTCATGAAAGGATTGCAAGTGATTCCAACTGTCGACATGAGACAGCAAGACATCGTATTCCAAGGGCCAGGTGCCGACTTCAATGCCTACCAGGGAAGCATAGACTTCGGTTGTGCCGCCAAAGCGTGAGGCCAATTCCAGATGCGCCCCGGTTCCAAATAGGTTGAGAGCGGCCACGGCCGGGCCCGCACTAAAGCCGTCTTGATCGGTTTTGGCTAAGGAAGCATAAGGGACATAAGGCGGTAACTCTTTGAATCGATATAGGAGAGCCAAGCCATTGCTATCCCGGTCGATTTGCAAATCGATATCGGCAAAAACGTCGAGATCGCTGAGGCGATTTTTTTCCTTTTCCCAAGTTTGGCAGGTAAAGGATTGGCCCACGCGGTGTTGCAATTGTCGCTGCACCACGCTTTCGCGCGTATGCCGTAAGCCCGTGAAAGCGATGGAGGCAATGGTATCCCCTTGCATTTCCCTGGGGCATGGCGCTTCGCTTCTGGCCGCGATGGCGGCAGGGAAAGCCCCAAGCGCAATTGCCGAGGCAAGCAAAAAGCGCCTCATTCGAGGCGCGGAAGTCTGAAAAAAAAGATTCATGTGAAAGCGGATAAAGTACAAGCGCCTGATTCGGCGTGATGCCGAAACAAGCGCGTCCCTAATTCTTTAGGCAAGCCACTCAAAGTGGAAATTACCTGGCTTGTCGACGCGCTCGAAGGTGTGCGCTCCGAAATAATCGCGCTGGGCCTGCAAGAGATTGGCGGGCAAGGTGGCGCTGCGATAGGCATCGAAATAGGAAAGTGCCGAGGAAAAGGCAGGCACTGGAATGCCCGCGGCAATGGCCTCGCCCACCGCCAATCGCCAATTCGCTTCGCTCTTTTGAATTACGTCGGTGAAATAAGGTGCCAAGATGAGATTGGCCAAATTGGGCTGCACATCAAAGGCCTTTTTGATTTCTTCGAGGAAGCGGGCGCGAATGATGCAACCGCCGCGCCACAAATAGGCGATGGAGCCATAATTGAGCTGCCATTTGTATTCCTTGGCGGCCGCTTGCATGAGCTGAAAGCCTTGAGCATAGCTCATGATTTTCGAGGCGTATAAAGCGTCGTGAATGGCCTTTAGAATGACTTCCTTGTCCTTGGTCAAAGTGTATTTCGGACCGGTGAAGTGCTTGCTGGCGGCCACGCGCTCTTCTTTTACGGCGGAGAGGCAGCGTGCTTCGACGGCTTCCATCATGACGGGAATGGCTATGCCGAGATCGAGAGAGTTTTGCGAGGTCCACTTGCCCGTGCCCTTTTGCCCGGCGCGATCGAGAATCACATCGACCATGGGTTTGCCGGTCTCGGGATCGACCTTGCCCAAAATGTCGCGGGTGATTTCGATGAGATAAGAGTCGAGCGGGCCTTGATTCCACTCGGTGAAAACTTTTTGCATTTCGAGCGGGGTGAGGCCAAGCACCTGGCGCATGATGGCATAGGCCTCGCAGATGAGCTGCATGTCGCCGTATTCAATGCCATTGTGCACCATCTTGACATAATGGCCCGCGCCGTCCGCGCCGACCCAGTCGCAACAGGGAATGTCTTTATTCGGTCCGACCTTGGCCGAGATGGCTTGGAAAATAGGCTTCACTTCAGGCCAAGCGGAAGTGCTGCCGCCCGGCATAATGCTAGGGCCTTTGAGCGCACCTTCTTCACCGCCAGAAACACCCGCGCCCAAAAAGCGAAAGCCCTTCTTTTCGAGATAGGCAGTGCGGCGAATGGTGTCGGGGAAAAAGCTATTGCCACCGTCGATCAAAATGTCGCCAGGAGCCAAATGCGGAATCAACTGTTCGATCAAATCATCGACGGCAGGTCCGGCTTTCACCATGCACATGATTTTGCGGGGTGCTTTGAGCGATGCAACGAATTCAGGAATGGTGTGCGCGCCAACCAACTTCTTGCCCTTGCCCCGACCTTGCACCAATTCGTCGACCTTGGCCGTAGTGCGATTGTAAACCGCAACCGTATAACCGCGGCTTTCCATATTGAGGACGAGGTTTTCGCCCATGACGGCGAGGCCGATGAGGCCGATGTCTGCGGTTGCTGATTGTGCCATGCTGGAATTCACCTTGGAATTAAATGGAGACGCGTAAAATTAGCACCCCCGAGGCTGATTTTAGAGCCCGTCTTAAAACTCCTTTTACAGTCGATTGGCGGCGATAGGAGTTTGAGACCGGCCCCCATTTCGCGAGTTTTGTACCGTATTTCCCAGACTAACCGAGGAAGCCATCCATGTCCCTTTCCTTACCAAATCCCTTACCAAATCAAGACAAAACCTCTTTTTACCGCCCATTCGGTGCCAAGTACCGCCTTATTTACGCTGGCGCCGCCTTGTGCCTACTCTGTGCCCTCCCCCAAGCGAAAGAGGGCGACAAAGTCGAGGCTCGCCCGAAGCGCGGGTCTATCGAATTAGGCCAGGGCAAAGGAGCATCCACCGACGCTGATGCCGTAGACAAAATCAACCGCCTTTTTGAGAAAGTCGTGGAAGCCGTCTCCCCCAGCGTGGTGAGCGTGACTTCGGAAAAGAAATGGTCCAAGGAGCAACCGGGGCAGAATAATCCCCTATATGAATTCTTCGGCATGCCCATGCCGCCTCAACCCGAAGACAAAGGCCCTCGCAAGAATCTTCCCTTGGGCGGAGGGTCGGGGTTCGTGGTGAGCAAGCAGGGCTATATCTTCACCAATGCCCATGTGGTGGAAAATGCCGACGTCGTCAAGGTCGGGCTCATGAATCAAAAGAATTACACGGCCAAGGTGATTGGCGTCGACAAAAAAAGCGACGTGGCCGTACTGAAAATCGATGCCAAGCCCGAAGAACTTTTCCCGGTCGACTTCGGCGATGCCCGCAAGGTCAGCATCGGCGAATGGGTACTGGCCATCGGCAATCCCTTCATGCTCCGCAATACGGTGACCACCGGCATTGTGTCGGCCAAAGGCCGACGCGATCAAATGGGCGGCGGAGACGCTTATCAAGATTTCATACAAACCGATGCAGCAGTGAATCCCGGCAATAGCGGCGGGCCCTTGGTGAATTTGCGCGGCGAAGTCATCGGTGTCAATTCCAGCATTTACACACGCACCGGTGGATTCATGGGTGTGAGTTTTGCCATTCCCGTGAATATGGCCCTCAAGGTCGCCGAAGACTTGATTTATGAGGGCAAGGTCATTCGCGGTTATCTCGGTGTCGGCATTGACAATGTCAGCGAAAATCTGGCGGTGGCCCTCGGCTTGCAAGGCACCGAAGGTTGCTTGGTACGCGAAGTCATGAAGGGTTCGCCAGGACAAAAGGGTGGCCTTATCGACGGCGATGTGATTTTGAAAGCAGGTGGCGGCAAGGTGGCCGATGCTTCGGACTTGCGCAATAAAGTCGCCGACATGCATCCAAGCGATAAATACGATTTTGAAATTTTGCGCGACGGCAAGCCCCTGACGCTTTCCATCAAGGTCGGCGCCAAACCCGATGACGATGCAGCCGATGACGCCGATGGCCCGCAAGAGCTGGAAATGGAAGAAGGCAATGGCAATTATTTGAGTAAGAAACTGGGCTTCCGCTTTGGCGAAATCACCGCCGCTGCCCGCCAGGCCAATGATATTCCCAAAGAGATCAAAGGCGTCATCATTCAAACGGTGAGCGATGGCAGCAGCGCCGCTGAAGCTGGCTTTGTCGAAGGCGTGGTCATCACCGCCTACAAACGCCAAAATGACGGAGCCTTCATCGCCATCGACTCACCCAAGAAATTGCTGGAGGCCGTCAAGTCGCTGAAGAAAGGCGATCGCATTGCCTTCAAGGTTTGGTTCAAAGGCAGCAGTAATTTCGTCGCCCTGCGCGCTGACGATTAGACCTGTTCGACTCTTAAGGTAGAGCTGGCGAAGCGAGTTGAATTTCAAAGACGAGTACCGCTTCTCCGCTGAGGTGAACGCGGTCTCCGACTAGGTGCGCTTGCAAGGAGCCGCCGCGTCGAGAAACCTGAAAGCAATTCAAGTTGGCCTTGCCCAGCTTTGCCGCCCAAAAGGGTGCCAGCAAGGTGTGGGCAAATCCAGTCACGGGATCTTCAGGAATACCGGCACCGGGTGCAAATACACGCGAGACCATGTCATATCCGACGAAGTCGCCATTCCCGCCTTCGGCTGTGAGTATTAGATGGCCATGCCCCTCTTTCACCAAGGACGCCAAATCCGGATTCGCTCCGCGTACCGCTTCGGGTGTCTCTAGTCGTAAAACCAGCCAATCGCCGCGTCGCGCGGCTTCAAGTATAGGCTGGCCAGCGATGCGAGAATAGGCCTCAAGCACCGGCACTTCGTTCGGCAAGGCTGCGGGGAAATCCATCACTATGCTTTGGCCTTCCCCGAGACGGCATATCAGGATTCCGCCAGCGGCATGAAAGGTCACTTCCTTAAGTCCGATATTTTTGCTGTCCGCCTGGAATTTCAAAATCGCGAAAGCGGAGGCCAAGGTGGCATGCCCGCAGAGCGGAACCTCTTGGGTCGGCGTGAAAAACCGAATACCGTAATGGGACGCAGGCTGCTGCAAGCCTAGGTCTTCAGGGAGCAGCCAACAAAATGCGGTTTCCGAAAGGTTCATCTCGCTTGCCACATTTTGCATCCAAGCCTCCGAAGCAGGAGCTGGCAAAAGGCAAAAGCCGGCAGGATTGCCGCGAAAGGGTTGACTGGTGAAGCTATCGATTTGGAGTAGGCGCATGAATTAAAAGTTATACGAATCGAGACGCAGTGAACCCCTAAATGTGCTCTATCTGGTACACGGGAATTGCCTTTGAAATACCGCTGATTTTCAGACCTCGCGGCACTACTTTGCAGGCTAAGGCTATCCGAGCTTGGAGGGAAAATGCCAGCAAACGCCGCTTTACGCAGCATCTCTCTAGTGGTGTACTTCAGCATTGCTTTGGGTTTGCCCCAAGCTCAATCCCTGGCCGCATCCCTCGGTAATTACGAGGCCACGCTGAAAGTGGGTAGCGTGGCGGGCATTTCCGCCAAGAGTTTTTCCGGTGTGGCTTTTCATCCCGTGACCAAGACGCTTTATGTGGTCGACAATGACAATGCTGTGGTTTATGAATTGAGTACAAGCGGAATCTTGTTGCGCTCCATCACCACGACCGGCTTTCAAGATCCCGAAGGCATTTCTTATCAGTCCGACGATTTCTTTTTCATCTCTGAAGAAGGGCTTGCGAATATTGTGCGCATTAAACTTCCTCGGGCTGGCACCGGCCCCGTGGCTTGGTCTAGCGGCAAAGCCTTGAATATCGGGGCCAATATGTCGAATTCCGGCATCGAAAGCGTCAGCTATTGCGCAGCGAAAAATACCGTCTATGCGGCCAAGGAAATCGGGCCTCCGCGACTGTATCGTTTGACTCTCGACTCCGACGGAAACCCCGCGGCGTCCTTCCCCAATGACCCTTTCAATATCGAGAATAAAAGCGGCGATGTCGCGGATATTTATGCGCTCAATGACGGAAACTTTATTTTCGTCAATCAAGAGGGCAACAAATTGGAAGGCTATAATCCGCAAGGGCAATTGCTATCGTCGCTTGCCTTGGGAATGAGTAAACCCGAAGGCATAGCTGTGGACACTTCCACGGGAACGCTTTACATCGTGGGTGAGCCGCTTGAATTCCAAGTGCTCAAACCCAAAACAACGGCAAATCGTTCCACCAAAATCGATGCAAGCGGATTCACCCTTTCTTTAGAGGAAGGTGTCGGCAAAAACTCGGTGCTGCGGATTTCAAATTCACGCAAGGCGTTCGTGCGCATCGAATGGGCGAACCCGCAGGGAAAATGGACCGAGTTGTGGCATGGCCAGGCGAATGCGGGACTCCATCGCTTCGCCCTGAATCAAAGCCATGCTTCGGGGGTGGCCTTTTATCGCCTTTCCGTCGATTCTTATCAACGCGTCCTCAAGGCCGTTTCTTTTTGAAATTGTTAACATTCCCGGCCCGATTCAACCAGAGCGAGCCGAAAAATGGGACTTGATCTTTGCTCCTGCGACACCAAAAAGCCTTATTCCGAATGCTGTGAGCCGGTTATCCGAGGCTTGAAAATCCCGGAATATGCCGCGGATGTCATGCGGGCCCGCTACACGGCCTTTGTGCGTCACGAAATCGATTTCATCATGAATTCGCTTTCCCCCGCGCGTCAGAAAGACACGGATCGACAAACGACCGAAGATTGGTCGAAGAATACGCAATGGGAAGGCTTGGAAATCGTCGCAACTGAAAAAGGCGGGCCGGGCGATGAAGCTGGCCAAGTAGAATTCATTGCCAAATTCCGCGAGCAGGAAAAAGCAGGCCAGCACCATGAACTGGCAACCTTTCACAAACTGAATGGCACCTGGGTTTTCGAAGACGGACGCGTGCCGCCGGTGAGAACCGTAAAACTAGAGGGGCCGAAAATCGGCCGCAATGACCCCTGTCCCTGCGGCAGCGGAAAGAAATACAAGAAGTGCCATGGCTAATGGCGCTTCTTAGCTTGAGGGCTCAGAAGCGATTAACCACCACCAGTGGCTTCAGCGTCCAGGGCCAATAAGTAGGCATTGATGAAGCCGTCGATATTGCCGTTCAGCACGCCTTGCGAATCCGAGGTTTCATAGTCGGTTCGCACGTCTTTCACCAATTGATATGGCTGCAAGACATAGCTGCGGATTTGGCTGCCCCATTCGATTTTCAGCTTGCTGGCCTTTTTCGATTCGCGCTTTTTCTCTTCTTCATCGCGATGATTCTGATACACCTTGGCGCGTAGCATTTTCATGGCGCTGGCGCGGTTCTTATGCTGGCTGCGCTCGTTTTGGCAAGCCACTACAATACCTGTGGGAATATGGGTCATGCGCACCGCTGAATCGGTCTTATTGATATGCTGTCCGCCCGCGCCGCCGGCGCGAAAGGTGTCGACCTTGATGTCGGACTCATTGATTTCGTATTCGGCATCCTCGATCTCGGGATACACATACACGGCCGCAAAAGACGTGTGCCGTCGCGCATTGGCATCATAGGGTGAAATGCGCACTAGGCGATGCACGCCGATTTCGCTTTTCAAATACCCAAAAGCGAAGTCTCCCGTCACTTCGAGAGTTGCGCTCTTAATGCCCGCCTCTTCCGCAGGTTGCTCATCGAGGATGTCATATTTAAAGCCGCGCTTTTCGAGCCAGGCGATATACATGCGTAAAAGCATTTGCGCCCAGTCTTGAGACTCGGTACCACCCGCGCCGGGATGTA
>JAYUVP010000280.1:0-15012 GCA_043753995.1 Fibrobacterota bacterium | reverse complement strand
CGGCTCTTATAACCGGGGAGGAAGCCGAGGCCGACAATACCGAGCGCAGCGGGCAGGAAAATTCAGGCCAAGGCGGGGAGGGGAGGAAGCCTCTCCCGTAACCTATTTGTTACTCAGAGACAGGCTCTAAGGATACCGCTAATGCAAGCCCCGCTTCATGGCCATGCCCAAATAAAAGATCGGCAAATAAATGATGATGACCAGAGTCCCTACGACCACGGCCATCAAAACGATTAACATGGGTTCAATCAAGGAGGTCAATCGGGTGACGGTCGCCTCGACTTGCTTTTCATAGTATTCCGCGGCTTTGAAAAGCAGTTTTTCGATTTCACCGGTTTCTTCACCGGTAGCCACGAGCTGAACCAGCATGGAGGGAAAGACGCCAGCCTTGCGTAAGGACACATGTAGGTTACCCCCTTCCTTCACCGCATTGCGGACCTTCTCCAGGCCTTCGCGCAGGATGACATGGCCTACGACTTTTTCCGTGAGCTGCAAGGCATCGAGTACGGGCACGCTGCTATTCAATAGCAAACCGAAGGTGCGGGCAAAGGTGGCCAGCAAGGAGGAAAGCAATAGCCCACCCAATACCGGGATTTTCAGCGCCGCTCCATGCAGGAACCGTTCGCCGCGAGGAGTCAATGCAAAGGCCACAACTCCCACCGTAGCCACCAAAAGCAGCAATAAAGTCGGGCCAGCATGACTAATTAAGAATTGGCTCAAATCCATGAGCGCTCGAGTGGGAGCGGGCAGCTTGGCATTGAAGCTGCGATAGACTCGGTCGAACATTGGCGCGATTTTCAACACCAACACACCGACCGACACGGCCAAGATGAGCATCACGAAGGAGGGATAATACATGGCCGACACGACCTTGCGGCGCGTATCCTCACTGCGTTCCAAGTAATCGGCGAGCCTTTCCAAGGTAACGCCTAGAGTACCCCCAGCCTCGCCCGCGCGCACCAAGGCTACGAAAAGGCGGCTGAAAGCCCCCGGATGCGCGGCCAAGGCCTCGGAGAGATTTTTGCCTTTTTGCAAATCAACGCGTATGGCTTTCAGGGCTTTTTTCAATCGCGGGTGGGCGGTATTCTCGGCCAGGGATTCGACCGATCGCTCAAGAGTCATACCCGCGGTGAACATGGTGGCCAATTGCCGTGTGGTGAAGGCCACATCGTTGAGCGGCACGCGTTCGCGAAATTGCCGCCAAAGCCTCTCAGCGCGCGCAGAAAAATCGTCGGTGTTTTGCGCGCCCCCGTTAGCCTCGGCCGAGGTCAAGGACAAAAGGGTATGGCCCTGTTCCTGCACCTCTCGAATGGCGGCTTCCTGGCTATCAGCCTTGATTTCTCCCCGCAGGCGTTCGCCAGCCGAGGTCACAGCCAGGTAACGGTAACTCGGCACGGACTAGCCTTCCTCAACCGTGGTCTTAAGCACTTCATGCACCGTGGTCACACCCGCGAAGAGCTTTTCCATGGCGCTTTGGCGCAGGGTTTTCATGTGGCCAGCCAAAGCCTGCTGGCGTAAGGCTTCTTGATCGGCGCCTGCCAGAACGAGCTTGCGCAAGGAAGACGTGATGGGCATGAGTTCAAAAATTCCCGTGCGCCCATAATACCCGGTATTGCGGCAACGCGGGCAGCCACGACCCTGATACAGAGTACGTCCGCGCAGGCTTGCAGGGCCGCCGAGTAAATCGAGCTCCGCATCCGTGGGCGTATAGGTCTCCTTGCATTCCTCGCAAATCGCGCGCACTAAGCGCTGGGCCATGACCAGCACCAAAGAAGAGCCCACCAGGAAAGGCTGCAAACCGATGTCGATGAGGCGGGTAATGGTTCCCGGCGTATCATTGGCATGCAAGGTGGTGAAAACGAGATGGCCCGTGAGCGCCAATTTCATGGCGATATTGGCCGTCTGCAAATCCCGTATTTCTCCGATGAGAACCTTGTCCGGATCTTGGCGCAATATCGATCGCAAGCTGGCTTCAAAGGTTAGGCCTATGCCTTCATTCACCGCAACCTGGGTGATACCGGCAACCTGGTATTCCACCGGGTCTTCGACGGTGACGATATTGTCTTCGCCGTTTTGGATTTCCTGAATCGCCGAATACAAGGTGGTGGATTTTCCGCTACCGGTGGGGCCGGTAATGATGACGATGCCGTAGGGATGGTGAATGCAGCGACGAAAAATGGCCAAGTCGTCCGGGCCGAGTCCGAGTTTTTCCAAGGTGAGCGAGAAAAAGCCTTTATCCAGCAGGCGCAAGACCAGCTTTTCGCCCAATACGGACGGTAGAATCGAAACGCGAACGTCGACTTCGCGTCCCGTCATTTTCAAGGTGAAGCGGCCATCCTGGGGCAGGCGGCTTTCAGCGATATTTAGACGTGACATGACCTTAAGCCGGGTCACCACCCCGGCATGCGATTTACTCGGCGCACTGAGAGATTCGCGCAAGGCCCCGTCAATGCGGTAACGCACCACGAGGCTATGCATTTGCGGCTCGATGTGAATATCGGTGGCTCGCTCCTTGATGGCCTGCAATAACATGTGATTGACGAGTTTGACTATGGGCGCGTCGTCCACATCTTTCTGCGACAGGTCTATGGCCTTGCCTTCGTCCGGATCGAAAATCTCGAAATCGAGTCCCGAAAGCACGCCTTCCATTTCGCCGCTTTTGGCGAGGGCATCATAAGCGCGTCCTACGGCACCTGCTAGAGTCAAAGGGCCGGCTAGCATGGCCACGACTTCAGCCTTAAGCAGTTTTCGCAAATTGTCGAGCACGGCCAGGTTTTCCGGATCGGCGAGCGCGACGTCCACGCTATTGCCCTCTCGCTTCAGCGGCAAAACCAAATGCTCGCGGGCGAAGGGCTCGGGAATGAGCTTGACGAGATCCATGGCCGGGGCTTGCACCATGCGGCGATCGGCTATGGGAATGTCGATTTGTAGCGAGAGTACGGCCAGCAAATCGTCTTCGCGCACTTCCTGATTGGCCAGGAGTATTTCTCCCAGCTTTTTCTTCAGGGATTTTTGCGACTGCAAGGCCGCTTCGACCTGGGCAGGTTTGGCCATGCCGCGCTGCACCAACAATTCGCCAAGCTTATTCATTATCGAAATACCGCGGTGAAGGTGGTAATTGCGCCGGCACCGGTGCTTTGCTCAACGAGTTTGATATTGATGATGCGCGAAGCCGCCACCGTAACTTGGTCGCGCGAGGTCACCGTCATGTCAAAGGTCACGTGACCGAGGGCATCCGTGATTTGGCATTGGTTCAATAAGGTTCCGCCGTCGGAGGCCATGCAGATTTTGGCGCCGACGACCTTCCAGCCGAAGCCGTCGAGCAAGTCGCCGTGAATTTGCAAGGTATCTTCGGGTTCGATGGACGGCGCATAAACCGAGCCGCCGTAATAATTGGCGCGTAAAACCGGCCTTTGCAAAGGCAATTGGAAAGGCTGGCTGCCCGTCAAAAGGCCCGCAGGCGTGCTAGTTTCGGCAGTCACCACCAGAGTATCAAAAACGGCTTCGCTACGATAGGTCACCGAAGTGAAAGCCGACCCGGGAACACTGTCACATTCCTCACAGAGTTTATTCCCGGTGAAACCGCTGCCAGCAATAGAAACGGCACCCAAGTCACTGCGTTTGGGCTTCACGGAGAAGAGCACGCCGAGCGAATCCTTGACGGGATTGAGATAGGCATCGGTGAGTTGGGCCTGTACTATCATGCGCCAACGATTCCCTGCGGGATTAGCGCTGTCCTGGCGCGCCACGATATTGATATGCTGGGGCGGACCCGAGGTGACAGTCAACAAAGCTTGTCGCGTATTTTGACCGCCGCTCGCGGCTTGTATTTCCACGACGCCAATGGCGGTGCCACTATGAAAGGTCACCGAAGCAATACCCTTTTGGGTCGTCGCCACTTCGGTCTGAGAGGCGCCGGTCAAGACCTCGCCGCCGCCTGGCCCGCGTACGATGGTAAAGGTCACCGGGGTGCCGTCTCGCACAGCAATGCGATTAATGTCGAAGACATGGGCCCGGATAATGGCTTGATCATTATTGCCCGTCCCTTTCACCTGTACGCCTGTTCGGCTGGTGCTCAATTCGACCGATCCCACCGCTTCGCCAGTTGTTGCTTTTCCGGGCAAGAGACGGATCTCCAAGGTGTCTCGGATATACTCCCCGTCACCGTATTTAAAGGTTCCCACCACGGTGTCGCTTCTTTCCACGCTTAGGTTTTGCGGACGATTGTAATAGAATATCGTGGCCTGCCCGCTATCATTGGTGGTCGCCAAGGCATTCACATAACCAATCTGTGCCGTAAAGCTGAGACCCTTGCCGGAAAGGGTGCCATGGGCCGCGGTGACGAGGGTCGCCTTCACGACTAGAAAGGTGTCCTTATCCGATAATAGGGATTGAGAGGCAACCGACAATTCCAAAATCGGCGGACGGCTTAAGTCCTGGGCATCCAAGGGCGGACGCGTGTCGCAGGCAATCAGGGTGAAAATCATCGACGCGGACAGAGCGAGTCCGAAGGTCGCGGCGCGGCGATTGCGACGCATGTCGCTTTGCAGAAAGTTTTTCATAGCACGCCTCCGTAAAACAGATCGACGTGAAGAGTGGGGCGATAGGGCCGCAAGTTGTCGCTCAAGGGAAGATCCGGATCGGCGGGACCGAATGCCTTATTCAACCAACCTTTGGGACGATAGGTAGCGCCGAGGTCAAAACCCAAATGGGGCAACCAGGGCCAGCGCAGTCGAAGCAAGGCCGAGCCCCAGGGATCCCAGTATTCGGTTCTTCCTCCAGGGGTTTGTGGAGTGTAATTGTTACTGATCTCAAAAATCACGCTGGCCAAGGAAGCGGGGAAAAATCGCAAGGCGGCGCCTGCGCCGAAGCTATTGTATTTGGCAACTTGCAAATCGAATTCGCCATAGCCCTGCGACCATCCGACATCCCAAAGCCGCTGCGCCAAGAAGAGCCCGAGGCGATTGCCGAGATCATAGCGAGACTCATTTGCCTGGGTGCCATGGCTCCAACCCAGCCCCAGGGCTGTGCCCTCGGCTATTCGCCGCTTGATGCCAAGCCGGACATGCCCGACATGCTGCCAGGGGCTAAAGGTGACTTGCAACCCGGCTTGCTGTCCCAAGCTGATTTCGCGTGCCGATACCAGGTATTGCCAGGGTTTGAGCACTTCATCGCTGGGCAAAAAGGCCAAATGAGTGGGGCCAGAGGCAGGACCATCGCGGAACTTGTCTTTCGAAGGCGGGGTCAAGCTGTCGGGCTTGCGAAACAAAGTATCGGACATGACCCGCTCTAGGTCCTGGGAGTTGTTCAGGATATAGGGTGTGATCTCAATGACTAAATCCGTTTTCTTCCGCATGCGATCTTTATGACTGAAAAAAGATCCCACGAAAAGCAAGTCGCCGAGAAAGGGAAGCTTGTGGGTGACCGTGGTTTCCTCGTCCTTGAGCAAACCCGCCAAATAAATTTTTTGTTGGTCTCTCACCTGCACCGTGGTGGAGGCCGTGCGGATTTTTTTGTGGGGAATACGCCCATCAATCAGCTCGAATATGGTGGAGACCTCGGGCCGCACCTGGGCCGTGATGACACCTTCATCATTGATTTGCGGGGTGATTTCGACCTTGATGCCGATTTCTTCGCGCTCCACCTGGGCCGTTTGCTGGCTTTGCACGAGGAAGGGAATGACATCGCCCACAAAAATGGTGGCGGTGCGATTGTTCATTGTCGTCAGCTTGGTATTGTTGAGCACGGTCGCGAGATTATTGCGCAGCAGCCAATCCAAGGTCACATTGAAAGCGGTGAGCTGGCGGCTCATATAGCCCACATTGTTGAAGCCATCGACCTTTTGAAAAACATGCTTCTCGGGCAATTCCCCCAGCTTGGTCTGGCCCAGCATGCCTTCATCAGGCGTGACGCCTCCCAGTGCCGGATCAAAAGGATTCTCGGCCAATATGGTGGTCAGCTTGCTGAGTTTTTCCCAATCCACCCCGGCTTTTTCAGCCTCTTCGACCGACACCTCGATAACGCGAGTTTGCAACATGAGTTGCCGGCTCGGCTTATCGATAATCGCCACGATTTTACGGACTTCGGCCAAAGTTTTCGGACTGGCGGAAAGGAGCAAAGCATTGTGAGCCGTATCGACTTGCACCGTGGCGGAAAGATCCTTGAACAAGGTTTTGACCTCGGAGGCTCGCGCATATTGCAATTCGATCAAATGCGGCGTTTGTCCGACTTCTTTCTTGAGATTCTCGTGGCCGGTGACCAGAAAGCTGGAACCCACGATTTCATAGGAAAGCCCCGCTGCGCGCACCACGAGGTTGATCGCCTCTTCGACCGGCGTTTCCTTGAGGTGAATTGAAATACGCTGCTGATTATTCACTTCGGGACCCGCCACCACATTGTAGCCGCTGCGTTCGGCCAGGGCCGCCAAGACCTTGGGCAAATAGGCATCATCGGCATCCAAGGTCACCGGCGTATTCAATCCTTTATTCACCACACCCGTCGGCACAGTTAAACGCACATCGCCGGCAGGAGTGCTCCCTGCCGGCTCTGCCGACTGGGCTGTTGCGGCGCAGAGGACCAAGGCTAAGCACCCCGCGAGGAAGTTCGACATTACCGACCCCCGTAACCTACCCGTGACGGGGCGACCCTGTAGCTTCATAGCTTTAGCTCCTCCAGGCGCCGGGCGCCTGCTTGTCCCTCAAGTTGCCGCTCCGCCTTGGGAGCTGGCTGATTCACGAGCACCTGGCTTTTGCCCTGGCGCTCCATGGTAATGGTCTTTTTGTCGACCCCGCGTAAAACCCAGCCGTCCAGCGAATCGCCTAGGGCCAGAGTATGGCTGAGGCCCTTGTATTTCAATATGGCCACGGCTTTGTCGGGTGAGATGAGGGTCATGGAAAGCCGCATGCCGCCGTCTTCGTTTTTTTCCTTGCCGGTGCCTGGCATGAGCAAATGCGCGGCCTTGCGCAAGTCGAAAGGATCGGGGCCATGCGGGGCCACATAGGCGGCGCGCGCGGAAAGCTCTTTTTCCAACTCCTCGACCAGAACTTGCAAGCTATCGCCCAGACCCACGGCCTGGGGCGGTGCGCGCATCAGGATTTTGCGAGCCTGGGCTTGCAACATCCAAGCGCGCAGGCCGCCAACCAGAAGCACGGCGAAAAGCAATAAGGCCCATAGGCGTTTGCGGCCCTTCATGGCGAAGCCTCAGCTTTCCTTGACGAGGGTGAGCGTTGACAAAGTCATTTTCACGCGGAAGGATCCGGGGACGTGATCGCTGCCACGTTCGCCGAAATAATCATCGAGGCCATTGCTCAATTCAATGGCACTCAGAGTGATGAAGCGCGGAGATTTTTCCATTTTGTCGACTAGGTCGGCCCATTGCCGGAAAGTGCATTCGACTTCGAGCACATAGGGCGTCTCAATGAAGCGGCCCTTAGTCTGGGGCTTTTGCGGCTCGATGCCCAGCACGGCTACTCCGAGATTGTCGAGCACCCTGTGCAAATCGAAAAGAAAGGCCATGGAAGCGCCTTGCGCCAAGGTATCGCGCGCCGAGTAAGCGAGATTGCGCTCGATGAGACCGCGCACCTCGGATAGTCCGCGCGAGGTGATTTGGGCGCTGATCAGCCGCTCTTGCAATTCTTGAATGTCGCGGTGGCGCGATTTGATGCGCTGCGGCTTATCGCCGACCAGGAAAACCAAGGCCAGTAAGAATACAGCGGCACCTGCTAGGGCTGCGCCCAGGGCCGTCTTATAGCCCAGTAACTTTGCGGTTAACGGGGATGGCATATCAGGGCGAACTCCTGCAAATTCTGGTTTTGAAAAACGAGCCGATGCGATTGCTCGAATTCAATGCGCGTGAAGTCGCGCTGAAAACTGCTGTCAGCTTGCAAACGGGCGATGAATTGCGAGACGCGATCGAAAGGCGAAACCTTTCCCGCTGCTTCGGTAATGCCTTCGATGCGCAAGCCGCCATTCTTGTATTCCATGCGGGTGAGGGCCAAATGATTTCCTGCCAAGGCCGAGATGGCGACAAGCTTTGGCGTCCATAGGACGCGACCACGATTGAGGGCGTCCAGCGCACGCACGTCTTTTTCACTTACGAATCGGGCATCGCGAGTGAGGACTTCGAGTTCCGCATTCATTTGGCGGCGCACCTCGGTGAGCGCATTCAACTTCGTCGATAGACGCGCATTCCAATAAATCACCAAGGCCAGGAGCAGGAAAAAGCCCAAGGCCAAGGCGAAAAAAACGCTATTCTCGCCCCGTTCCCGGCGCTCGAGAGCATGCGGGTCTTCGAGTTTATTCAGGTTGACGCGGAAAAAACTCATGGGCTCCTCGCCAGGCCATGCCGGCGGTCAGGCCAAAGGCCAGGGGATGATCAGGGGTTTTCGCCAAGTCCGCGAAGCCGGCGAGCGGATTCACGGCGACGACGTCCAAGGCAAGCTCGCGTTGTAAGGCGGATCGTAATGTGGCATCGGCAGCGGGAGCGCCGAGCAAATGCAGGCATTGCGGGCGATAGGCCGCATCCTCTTTCTGTACGAAACGCAAGGTGCGACCGATTTCACGTACCAGAGTCGACACCGAAGCGGGCACGGCGTCACGCTCGGCTTCGAGCATGAGCCCGCTGGATGCGGTCTTGCCTGTTTCTGGGGTCACGCTTTCCGGCATGAGGCCCTCGGCGCATTTGCGCGCTTCGGCCTCGTCAAAGGTCAGGCCGAGGCTTTGCCGCTTTTCCTCGGACATGCGATCGCCGCCCACGGCGATGTCGCGGCATAAGAGGGCGCCGCCCGATCGGTACAAGGCGATTTGGCTAGCGGTAGCTCCCAAACTAAGGCAGGCGAACATCTCTCCCCCGCCGCTCTCCGCCGCATTCTGCGCAATCTTCGCGACACTTTGCGAAGCGCGGCGGCAGGCATTGAGGGCCGCCAATTGCGGCGCTTCGAGAATCAGTGATTTCGGATCATTGCGAAACCCGAGGCCTTCCAGCAATTCGAGATGCCTTTGCACCGCTTCACGCGTTGTCGTGACTAAAAGAACATCCAGTTGATCGCCGACCTTGCCCAGAATTTGAAAATCCATCAGGGCTTCGCCTTCGACGGGCAAATGCTTGCGCGCTTCGAAAGCCAGGGCCGCCCGCAATTCTTCTTCAGGCAGGGGAAGGCAGGCTACGCGCTTGATGGCGACTTGGTTGGCGGGCAAACAGGACAGGACTCGGCGCTCGCGCTTGGGGTGGATGGCCAGGCGTCGTAGCAAATTCTCCAGGGCCGCATGCATGCGCTCGCGCAGGCCTTGCTGGCGATCGCGATCGCCGTCTGGGGGAGGCGGCACCGCTTCGCTGCCTATGGCCATCACCCGCAGTTTTCCCGGGCCCGCGGATTCAACTCGCATGGCCTTGATGCGGGCATGACCCAAGTCCAAAGACAGAATTTCGTGACGTATGTCAAATAGCATCGCGTTCCATCCAGGCGAAGGGGCCCCAGTTCACGGGCGAGAATCGCATCACGCCGCTTTGGCTCACCAGGGGCGGGAAGTAAGGTAATTCGGCGCTGGGCAAACGCCGGTCGAAATGCCAGGACTTATGAAAACCGCGGAAAGCGTCATTGCCTTTCACCGCGCCGATTTGGCCTCGGGCAACCTGGGCCACGCTGCCCCACAAATTCATCACACCCATATCCCAATTGTTGGCGCGCATATTGACGACCTCGAAGGCGCTGTCCATGGCGACGATGGCGGCATTGATGCGTATGCCTCGGCCTGCCATAGCGAGGCTTTGCAACTGTTTCACTTGCACGTTTTTCTGGGCGATGAGAGCAAGAGTGGCGGTGCCGGACTCCTTGGGCTTGCCCGTCATGGGATCGCTACCGGCCAGGACCAAATCATCGGTGATCACGATATTTCCCGAAGCTCCCAAAGTGAGGGTTCGATCCACGACACCGCGTACGCGTACATCCCCGGAGACATAAAAGCCGCCTTCCTTGGGGATGGGGCGTATGTCGACGGGCGCGGCTATGCCCTGGCCGAATTTATCCTCGATGCGAATTTCCATGTTGCGGCCCGTGAAGGTGATGTCCACGATTTGCGATGGCGCCGCGAAGACGCGATTCTTGGCGGGGACTTGGGAAATGGCATCGGCCATGTGATCGAGGTGGTAAATCTCGCCTTGGCGCACCTTGGCCTGGACCAGAATGGGATTGGCAGCAAAAAGCGGATTGGTCATGTAGCCGCTGAGATCGCCCATTTCAAAAACCGAATCGAGAAAAACGGGCGAACCGGCGATACCGAAGCGGGTATTGGTATGCACCGGGCCATCCAAGGTGTCGCCCGTCGTATAAAAGCGATCGCCGCTATGATCTTCAAGCCAGGGAAAGGTGGTGGCATTTCGGCCGCGCACTAAAATCGTCAGGGAGCATAGCGGAATATCACTTTCGCGCGCATCGGCCACCCAGGCGGTGACGCGCCATCGCGGGTATTGCTCGCCCGTTTCCCTAATACCGCGGCACCAAGCGCGATAGTCACCCGTATCGCGCGCGGCAAGCCTTGAGAATTTGCCACCTGGCGCATGATTCAAATGGGCCAAACCCATGGACAAAGCCTCTTCGGCCAACCAGAATACCTCGGCATCGCGGAAATGCGTTTGCGAGGCTTCGAAATCATAGGAGACAAATTTGACATAGGCTCCGCCGAAAACGGTGAGCACGAAAAGCAGAATCACCGCTCCCGCTAAAACACTGCCGCTTTGCCCTTTCACGGTCGGGCTCCGGTCAGTAATACCGCGCCATTGCGCGAGCGCAATTCGGTTTCTGCTTCCAAAGTTTCGGCGCGGGTGGCGGCTTGCAATTCGAGACGCAAATAAGTCAGCCCGCTCAGATCCCGCAAACCTTCACCGCTGAGGCACAGCCATTTCAAACCCGTGTCGGCCAGAATTTCGACCACCGCACCATTACGCAATACCTGCCCTTCGCTTACTTCATAATGCACCCGTGGCTCGGGCAAGGTGTCGTCGAAAATCAAATTTAAACCGGAGGCGAGCGGCTGCACTTGCTTGGCTTGACGCACCTCCCGGGTGACAGCCGCCAGGCCCATGTCGAGGGCCCGATGCAGGCGCAGCTTATCTTCGGCGCCGCGCCATGAGGCCCAGGCTCCGGCATAGACATAACCCAAACCCAGAATCACCACGCCTCCCAGGGCCATGGCGAAAATCAATTCCAGCAGGGTAACGCCTAGGCTACTTGCGACGGGAGCGGCCACAGACGGATCACGGCGCATAAAAAGCGCTTTCCAAACGCAAGGTGTCCTCTTCGCCGGGATAACCCCAAATCACGGCTACTTGCGCAAGCTGAAAATTCAAATCGCCTCGTCGACGGCGCGGAGTCAAAGTCGATCTTAATTCGGCAGGCTTGGGGGCCGATTCTCCTAATTCCAATTTCCGCCCACGGGCAAAGGCTTCCGAAGGGGCGACACCAGTCTCACCCGCGACCGCGAAACGCGCCCGCCAGAATTCCATCTCGCCTTGCATGACAGCCAAGGCTTGTCGACGCCGGCCCTGCTTTTCCAATTGCATGGTTCCATAGGTGAAGAGATGGAAAAATGCCAAAACCGACAAGAGGACGATCAATAAGGCGCAAATCACTTCGACCAGAGTGAACCCCAAAGTGGATTTGGCTTCGTGATTCATTTGCCGAGTTTGGCAGGATCATTGGCGATTTTCGCCGCCTCTTCGCGCGACACCACGCCCCGCTGTACCAAGTCCATGAGGCTTTGATCGAGACTGACCATGCCTTGGGCCGAACCCGATTGCAAGACACTGGGGATCTGATAAACCTTGTCCTCGCGAATGAGATTACGAACGGCGGTATTGGCGAGCAGCACTTCGAGGGCCAGCGCCCGGCCTTTGCCTTCGCGGCGTGGAACGAGCTTTTGGCTGGCAATGGCCACCAAGGATTCGGAAAGCATGGTGCGGATTTGCGATTTGGCGCCATCGGGGAAAATGTCGATGATGCGATCGATGGTTTTGGCTGCCGAACTGGTATGCAAGGTCGAGAGCACCAAGTGACCGGTTTCAGCGGCAGTCAAAGCGAGCTGAACGGTTTCGAGATCACGCATTTCTCCGATGAGAATGACGTCGGGATCTTCGCGCAGGGCCACCCGCAGCGCCGCCTGGAAGCTACTGCTATGATGCCCCACCTCGCGTTGATTGATGAGGCATTGCTTGCTCTCATGGATGAACTCAATGGGATCTTCAATGGTGATCACATGCTTCTGCATGTTTTCATTGAGATTGTCGAGCATGGCCGCCAAGGTGGTCGACTTGCCGCAACCCGTCGGACCCGTCACCAAAATGAGACCTCGATCACGCAAGGCCAGCGATCGCATGACCTCGGGCAAGCCCAAATCCTCGAAGCCGCGAATGCGCGTGGGAATGACACGAAAGACGGCAGCGATGCCACGCAATTGTTGAAAGCCATTGACGCGAAAGCGCGTTTGCGAATCCAAGGCATAGGAAAAATCGATTTCGCTTTTTTCAGCGAAGGATCGCTTTTGCTCGGAGGTCAATAGAGTGTCGAAGGCCTGACGTAGGTCGGCGTCTTCGATGGGTGGCATTTTGAGGCGCTGCAAAGCGCCGTCAATGCGCACTATCGGGCTCACCCCCGCAGAGAGATGCAAGTCCGAAGCATTGCGCTCGCGCGCGAAGAGAAGCAATTGCTGTAAATCCATCGGTGAAGTCCCAAGAGGCTTTACGGTGAAGCTGGAACGGGTTTGGATTCGGTTTTAGCCGGTGAAAACCGATTCGGCACCCAACGGCGGCCCGTGGCAAGGCCGGAGATTTCCCGCAGGCTGACCACGTCGCCCGTCTTGATTTCGCGGCGCAATAACCTAGACCACAGACCCAAGTCAGCATAACCCGGACGCAGGCCTATTCCGCCGCGCCTTCCCTCGGAATCAGGAATAAGCCCGGTGACGCCTGGAATGATATCGTCGGCTGCGGACATGAGTTCGCCCTTATCGCATCCCGAAGTTCGCGCCGCGCCGGAAGTGGCCGCCCGCTTGGTGAGCAATTTGTCTTTGAGGATGATCTTGTAAATCTTGTCGAGCTCATTGTCGGCGAACCAAAGGTTTTCGCCGTCGAAGGCAAAGCCTTCCGGACCACCGCCTACATTGGCGGGAGCATCGAAACGATCGAGAATTCCCATGGTGCAGGGGTCGAGCTCATAAATGGTGGCATTATTGGTCACCACCCATAGATGATCAAAAGCCCAAGTCATGCCATCGAGATAGCCCATCTCCAAGGGCATGATATACCGGTAGCTTTTCTTGGTGGACAAATCGACACGGATGATAATATTGGTTCCGCCATCGACCCAGACATTGAAGCCATCGAAGGTGACCCCTTCCATTTGTATGGAGTCGCGCCGATTCGGGGATACCCTGCCTATGGGAATGCCATGCACCTGAATGGTATCGACCGTGGCTCCAGTGGCCATATTGACTTTGTAAAGGATATGCCGGTTTTCCGAGCATACATACAGAAAGCCATCGGCATATTCCAAATCCCCTTGATCGGGCACCTTGGTAGCCTCTTGACTCACCACCAAGCCCGAAAAAGGGTCGATTTTATAAATGATGGGCTGAAAATCATTGGTGTGCTGGAGATAATTGCCATCGAAAGTCAGGCCATTGGTTTGGGAAGAAGGCGCAAAGAAGGAGTCGCCGATTTCCCAGGAACCTGCTGAAACGGTTGCGGGATTCAACAAGTAGGAGCACGCAAAAAACACAGCCAAGTAAGACGGAAGTGATTTCATGTTTTGTGTCATGATGCCCTCCCGTCCCTCGTGGCCAGTCAAACCGACCTATTGCTCGTCTTCGTCGGTGCCATATCCCTTGAACTTGCCGGTTTTCACTTCATACTCCACCGTTTTACCGGAACCACCGGGCATTTCCTCGGTACTGCTGGCCGTCACCGAGGTGAATTGCTCACCTGAAGCCCCTAAGCTGAATTTCCATTTGAGGTCGGTGGCCTCGTCTATGGTGACGTATTTGGGCCGGGTGAGGTCGGTCAGATCGCTGGTGTATTTTCCGAATTTCTGGTAAAACACTTTATTGTCTGTCACAATTGCCGAAATTGTGGTTTGCGCGTCTGCCGAACGGGCACTTTTCACATAGCTGAGATAAATCGGCGTCCCAATGCCCGCTAAAATGGCCACGATGATGAGGACCGCAAGGACTTCCACCAGAGTAAAGCCTGAGACCTTTTTAAAATCTTTTTTCTCAAGAACGGGCATAAAAGCTCTCCTGTTTCACCTTTGGCACCAAACTAGGACCAATTCCTGAAATTCGGTGAGCCTTTTTCGCCCAATTGGGGGAAACCGGGAAGCTAAAGTCTGAATTACCCGGTCGTGCAGCAGTAAGCACGCCATGTGAGAACCGTACCGGGAACCCACTTCAACCGATTCTCCAAGGCTTCGGCGAAGCGATTGATCGGATCAGCTCCGACACACTCCGCCAACATAGTCGACCTTAACCGATCGATTTGTTGCCGCATGCGAAGAAAATTCATGGGGAGGTGATGGGTCCAATCTTCGCAATGAATATCGGAGAATCCGGCTTGTCGCAAATCCTGCAGATAGGCCGCCGGGGTTCCCAGATTCTGCACCGCATTCACCGCGGTGAATGCCCGAGCCTGCTCTTGCGGCGCATTTTCGGCCAGGAGAATATCAGAGAACACCAAGGCCCCGCCGGGCCGCATTGCCCGCCTGGCTTCGGAAAAAACCGTTACGCGATCCTCGGCATGGCATAAAGCATCCTGGCTCCAAACGAGATCGAAAGCCCCGGTCCAGGCGGCTGGTAATTCCTGAAAGGAACGGCAATAGGTTCGCAAACGAGTGGACATGCCCGAGTTTGCGGCCCAGGTTTCCAAATCGCTTAGCGGCTCTTTTCCCAAATCGACGCAAGTCAAATTGGCCGCGGTCCAGGCAAGAAGGCATTTGGCCGGGCCTCCTGCCCCTGCGCCTAAATCCA
>JAYUVP010000279.1:0-46792 GCA_043753995.1 Fibrobacterota bacterium | reverse complement strand
GGAGGGTTGGTGACGGTTGTTGCAAGCAATGGTGTCGGCACGCCAGTCACTTCTGGGGCCGGCCTGCTCACCGTAAATCCATTGAACTCCCTGCCCATAGTCACTAATCCCAATAGCATCATCGTCACTGCAGGAAGCCCCGCCAAATTTGCAGTCTCAGCCACGGGTAATCCTAAACCTTCCGTGCGCTGGCAAAGAAATCGAATCGACATCTCTGGCATCTTGGATTCGGTTTACTCCCGAGTCGCTGACACGTCTGACAATGGCGCGCGCTTTCGCGCCATTGCTTTTAATAGCGCGGGAGAGGACACCAGTACCGAAGCCTTATTAACAGTTCAATTTGCACCCATTATCACGGTTGCCCCAAGAAATACCTCGGTTTCCGATGGCCAAACCGCGACTTTCAGCGTAACAGCCCGAGGTAATCCGGTGCCGACCTATCAATGGTTTCGCAATGACACGAGCATCAGCAGTGCCGACGCATCTACCTATACTACGGGTGTTCTCAGCCTTGCGAATAGTGGCGCGATTTATTCGGTGGTGGCGTCAAATTCTATTTCGCCCACGGCCCGGGCTACCGCGACCTTGACCGTAACGCCGACGCGCCCCACCTTTACTAGTAGCCGAAGCCTAACGGCTACGGTCGGAACGCCTATCAATTTTCGTGTCACGGCCAGCGGGTCCCCCACCATCACCTTTTCTGCCGTTAGCCCCCCTTCTTGGTTTCTATTGACATCCAACGGAACGCTTACGGGGACACCTAATGAGGTGGGACCTTCTCGCGTTGCGATTCGCGCCACCAATGACGCCGGCACCATTACCGATACATTAACGGTGAATGTAGGGGCTGCGCCGACAGCACCCGTATTCAATGTGAACCTCTCGGTCACCGACACGGTTGGAACGTCTTTCAGTTTTCGTTTAACGGCTTCCGGTACGAGCCCTTTCACCTTTACTACGGGCACCCTGCCAGCCGGCTTGCAATTGGACGCAAATACCGGAATCATTTCGGGGACACCCAGGGTCGCTGGCAACTATTCCACTCAGGCACGTGTGCAAAATTCCGTAGGCATTGATACAAAAACCTTAACTATCAATATCACGCCTATGCCACGGGCTCCCACTTTAGCAGCGGACTTTCAAAATACCGCCATATCACTTAGGGTGAAGGAAACCCTTTCCCTAAGTGTCACGATTTCGCCTGCAACCTATCCCGCTGTGTCCTATCAATGGCAATTCACTGATACAAAGGGGAAGACGATCGATATCGGTACCAATTCTCCGACCTATCGCATTGATTTGGTAACCGAAAACGCAAGCGGACGGTATCGAGTTTTAATCACCAATGGCGTCAATCCCAGCGCTACCAGTAAAACTTGTACCGTCACCGTCAAACCGGCTCCGGTCAAGCCCACCTTCAGTGTTCAGCCCACGGCTAGCCAAATCGCGACGGTCGGAGATTCAGTAAAGGTCACGGTGGTGGCGTCGGCAACCCCTCCCATTGTCTACCAGTGGAAAAAGGATTGGATCAATGTTCCAGGTGCTACGTCGCCGACCTTGACGCTTCGCAATATTCAAATGATTGACAGTGGGAATTATTTCTGTATGGTAGCGGGTTCCGATGTGGATTGGCAAGACAACACCACTTTCAGCTTCAGTAATCAAGCCAAGTTGACCGTTCAATTGCCGAAAATCGATTTGCCCAAAACCAATATTCCCAGTTCGACCTTCAGCTCACGCTTGCTCGTCACCTTGAGAACGGACACAGTCGGAACGACGATTCGCTATACCCTAAACAATGTGAATCTCAATGCTCAAAGCCCCATTTTTGATCCCGCAAGCCCCTTGGCCATAGACACGACCACGACCCTTAGGGCACAGGCCTATAAGAATGGCCTGACGACTAGCGATATTCTGGTTCGTGAATACACCTATGCTCCCCCGGGTAAGGTTGCCCTGGCCCTCCCAATGCCTACCGATTCGAGTTTTCAGGGCACGGTGAATGTCACTCTTTCCGCAACCCCGTCCGATGCAAGCATTTGGTATACCCTTAACGGTGACGAACCCACGGCCAATGGCATCACCTCGGCGCTCTATGATCCGCTTAAGGGCATAGTTATTGGCGGTACGACTTTGGTTCGTGCCCGTGCCTTTAAAGCAAGTATGATACCGAGCGACTTGGTCACACGCCGATATGTACTCACTCAGGCCAAGCCCAAGGTCCCCTCCCTAATAGCACAACCTGCAAGCCTCCGTTTCACGGATTCTCTGAAAGTCGAATTGAGTACAAACAAGGATAGTGTGCGCATTTGGTATACCTTGGATGGCTCCAGCCCTTTTACGTCGGCTACGCGCAAGCAGGTTTTCGGGCTTATTCTCGTGGATCGCCCCCTGACTTTGAAAGCTTTTGCCGAAAGGGACAATTGGCTGCCCAGCGATAGTCTGGTATTGAATTATGTCCAAGCGCCAACCCTAGTGATTGATCCTAAAGACGATGTCGACTTCGACACCAATGTCACCGTGACCGTGGAAGCAAAACCCGCAGGCACATCGATATATTGCACCCTCGATGGTTCTCAACCCTTAGACGAAATGCTTCTACCTGTAAGCTCGTCCATACTTTACAAATCTCCGTTTTTTTTCACTCAGCAAACCACCTTGCACTGCGTTGCACTGGGCAAAAATAAAATCCCAAGTGACACCTTACTGCGCTTCTATAACTGGATACCAGAAGGGGCCAATTTATTAGCGCCCGTGGCCGAGCCTTCCGGCCGAGTCTTTCGTGATACGCAAAAGGTGAGTTTGCGCGGAAGCCGGAAAAAACTGAACATTTATTATACCCTCAATGGCACGAATCCCGATCCTCTGGTCTCTCCTCTGTATGTGGATACCTTGCGCCTTGATTCGACCACCACTCTGAGGGCCATAGCCACCCTGCCTGGCTATGTGAATAGCCCAGTGATGATGGAAACCTATACCTTGATTCCCGATACCCCGCGGGCATCGCCTACTGGCGGCATCAAGGTCGGTAATGCCAAAGTGGTTTTAAAGCATCGATCCAAAAAGGTCAAACTCTATTACACCTTGAACGGGGAAATACCGATTCCAGGCTCGGCCGAGGAGTTTCTCCCTGGCGACACCATTTCTATAACGACTTCGTCGACTTTGAAGGCCGTCGGTGTTGTTGGGAATTTGGCCAGCTCGGTCCTAGTCGAAAACTATTCCATCATTCCGGCCTCGTCTTATGTGCTTTTCCCAGGAACGACTTATCAAATAGAAGGAACACCCCTTTCCCTTTCGCATGCTAGTGAGCCCGCCGTGCCCGTGGTGATTAGCCTGTTTTCGGCTGACTCCCTCGACCTCAAGGGCTTTGGCGACGTTTCCTTCGGGATGGACATAAAACCAACCTTGGCTCCCAGCAGCAACTTACCCGGCTTTCCATCCATTCTATTCAATAAACCCTCGGATGAAAAACGATCCCTGTATCGTGTCGCAACTGACGGAAAGGTTTATTTCGTTTCCAATTCCGACTCTATCTTGATTCTCGAAGCCGGGGTATACTTCCTCGGCCAGGATCAGCAAAAACCGATAGTGACCTTTCTCGGCGATGAAATTGTCGCCGGTGATTCGACGCAAATCAGCTTTCGCATTCTGGATAATGTGGCCAATCTTCTTTTCGACTTCAGCCGCAGCGATGCCCCGAAGGCGGGCATCAATCAAGGCCCCTTCATGTCGCCAGGCGAATTGAACTTTCGTTTGAAATCACCAAACGGTGAATTGCAAGCGCTGACGGCAAGTCTATCGGTTTCCGATGGCACATTCAGCGTGCGAATACCCGAAGGAGCCAATCAACGCCTACTCCTTTCGCAAAAATTAACAGGTGCTCAAAGTGGAAAGGCCATTCGAATAGGTCTTAAAACCGCCCGCAGTTGGGACCTTGTCAGCTTTCCCGTTCAGCCTTTGGTACCACTCACGGTTGGCCAGTTTTGGCAAACCAATGCTACAAGCAGCCACAAAACCATGACCTTCAATCTCAAACGAAATTGGGTGGAGCTAAAAGACGACACGACCTTTGTGCCGGGCCAAGGTTATTGGATCGCATCCGAAACGGCCCTGAATTCGGTCAAATTACCGGCCATGCAAACAGCCCCTCCGGAGCAAGGTCAAATAAGAATCACTCTCAAGCTCGGTTGGAATTTGGTGGGAACCCCTCAACCTCAGAAAATGTATTGGCCATTTCCTCGTAACTTAGGGTCGACTTATGGCCAGAGCATAGTCAAAGCGCCTTGGGAATTCCGTCCGGAAACCAACGAGTATGTTCCATCCGATTCCTTGGAACCCTGGCGTGGGTATTGGGTTTATAGCTACGGTGACGCCGTTGTAGTTTTATCCCAAACACCCGTATTTTCCACGGTCGGTTTGGCCAAGGCTGCGGGTCAAGCCTTTATTCGCCTTTCGATTCAAACCTCAAAGGGCTCAGCCGTCGAAATCGGAGCTATGACCGGAGTCGCTGATGGCCTCGGAATGGAAGATGAACCGGTAATTCCCCAGAATGAAGGCCGCGGAAGTCTAAAAGTCATTCGGGAAAATCGCGAATTACAATCCGATTGGATAGCCTATAAGCCAGCGGCATTCATGACCTGGAAATTATTGAACGTTCACGGCTTGGGGTCGGAAACCTCAGAAGAGGTTTCCTTGCAAATGAAAAGCGGTACTTTGCCTCCTGGCTATGACGCGGTTTTGGTTTCACCAAGACGCCGTATCCATTATCCGCTGGACCCGAATTCACCCATTCCCGCCTCGATTGACCCGTTGGATACCCTTTCGGTTTGGGTAGCCCCTCAAGCCTTGATTAAGGCTGCCCTGCGCGGCTATACCGCGGGTCCACCTCCCTTCTCTGGATCTCTCGTCCATGCGGGTGGACAATGGGGCCTAAGGCTGGATTTACCCGAAGTAGCAGGTGTTTCCTGGCTATTATGCAATGCCACCGGTCGAGTGCTTATGCGGGGGCAAGAACGCAAGGCGGAAGGCCGGCATTGGGTGCCTCTGGACACCCATACCGCAGGCTCGGGCATCCTGTTTTTACGGATGGAAATTCAAGGTCATACCCTAAGGCGTGCACTGACCTATCGTTTCGCCACCCTTCCCCGCTAGAACTCGACGGAGTTCCCAGCCAATTCAGCAATAGGCTGGTATTTTTCCCCTCACAGCTGAGCCGAGGTCCCGGCTCTTTTTGAAGGTTTTTCATTTTGACCATAGAATGTCGTTCCCTGGTCCCGGCACCTCCACGGGTCCTTATCCCAAAATATTATTTTGCGATATTTGTATCTGTCTTGTTTTTTAATCTCCTAACTGTAAATGCGACGGCGCAGTCCAGAATCGATTCCATAGCGATTCGCGAGGCCAAAGCGACCTTACGCGAACATTTGAAATCCTTAAATCAGAGTTTCCCCTTTGCGGCTTGGTCGTTGCAGCTCGAAAAAGCGAAAAAAGACCTGGAAAGGCTGCGCACATCCGCTTCGAAGCGCCCCATTGAAGTCAAAGCGGCGGAAGAATTTCGCTCCTTCGAGTCGAAAATTTCCGGTTTAAGCGCGCATCGGGTCGACGTTCAAAAGTTGATCAATGAAATGTATGTGCAAGTGGTCGCATTTCGCATTGAAGAGCGCTTCCGGCAGCAGGGAAAAATATTTTCGGTCGAAACCCGGGACGAATTCGTTCGCCAATTGAAGCCCTACGAGGCCGGCAGCTTGCAACCGAAAACAGCCTTCCTAGCTGGATTGGCCGCTCTGGAGCAAAGCTATGCCGCTTTGCGCGATATTTGGATGGTGGCTTATGCCGAAGGGTATTTAGCTCACTACATCGAAGGGCAATTAAAAGGATTTGACTTGCAGAAAAATGAATCCCTATATGATGCCTATAGCCTGCAATTGGATTATTGGCGCGGTCAAGTCGGACCCAGCGGGCCAAAAGCTGGGCACGCCCGCGAAGAATTAAAAAAACTGGCAGACAAGTGGAAATCCGACAAGCAAGTCGTGCAAGACATTTTGAGTAAGCTCACCGATGTACTGAATACCGATATGCTATTCAGCCAATTGTTGGAAGCTGCGCGGAAAGACGGAGTTGACTTTCCCTTGGAGGTGGAAGAGCGTCTGGAAATGCAATTGCGATCGAAGCAAGCCGAATTGCGCGATCCCCTGGAACAACGCAAGCTCGCTTGGAATGGATTTCAATCGGAATTGAAGGCCTTGATGGAGCGCGTCGATTTGGCCTATCAAAACCAACAAAACCAAGCTGAGGCGGAAGCGGAACAAATTCAGCAGGAGGCCGCTCAACTCGCGGCTTTGCGGGCAGAGCAGGAAAACCAGGAAAAAGAGCAAAAGGAAAAATTCAAACAAACCCTCAATGCCCTGAAATCCTTCACCTTCAAGGGTGAAACCTCCGTGTCTCTGGACGAAGATGCCAGCAAGGCTTTGGGAACGCAAAGCGGTTTTTTGAAATCGAGTTATGTCGGCAGCGGCCAAGTCAAGCTCAAGGTGGGCAAGGTTAAATTCAGCGACACCCTAGCCTACGTGAATAAATTCAGCATGGCGGAGGGCTCCATTGATTTGTCTAAAATGTCTTTAGAGGAAAAGACTAGCCAGTCGGCCTATGTCTACACTTCGCCCAAAGGACGCACGTCTCAGCAGGATTTGGAGAGCTTTGTCGGCCTTGTCGCACTTGGATCCTTTTCCACCGGCTTCACCTTTTTCAGTTATGTGCCTTCGGGATCCTGGAGACCCGATAGCCGCATCCGCTGGAAGCAGGACAAGGCCGGCGAAGCCGCCGCGCGCGATCGCAATTTCAGCTATGTCGACATGGTCGTCGATGCCCATAAGAAATACAATGGGGCGATGGCGGCCGGAGATTCTCGCACCGTAGTGCGCTCCGTGAATGTCCCTGCCAATATGATTCTCATTTTCGACGATAGGGGCGGCATCAAGCGCTTTTTCTCCTTCGGCGATGTCTCGGAAATATCCCTGACTCGGGACGATTTAACCGGGGGCAAGCTCTATTTCAAGTTCTTGAATTACTCAACGGATCGATCCAATATTTATCTGAATGGAATTGATCCAGAAATCAAAACGTCTTCGCCCAATGCTTGACATAAATCCTAAAGGCGCTTGCGCGCAAAAGTTATCAAGCCGAAGCCGACTCCCGCCAAAATCCAAATCGCGCCATTAATTAAGGCGAGCATGGCCTCGGGCCGCTGTAAATTGGGTTGGGCCCAACCTAGGGCCAAACCATGAAGGCTTCCCAATTGTGGCAATAGGCCCAATAGGCCAAGACGAGGGCCGGCTTCACGCAATACTCCACCATACAAATGCCAAAGGTCGCCGACATAGAGCACAGGCAAAACCAGAAGCCACACAAAGAAAATGATGAAGTTGCCGAAAAAGTTGCGCAAGGCCAAATAGAGAGCAGCTAAAAGCATGATTCCCAAGCCCAATGGCAATTCGGCTGCGAGTAAATGGGGCGACCAAATTCCGCCATGTCTTACGATTTCCTCTAAGACAAACGCCAAACCCAGAGCCAAATAAGCTAGGCCTGGCAGAAATATACCGGCCCATTTCGCAAGCCAAAACGGTATGCGTCCCACGGAGCGCGCCAAAATCAAAATGTCATTATGCCGCAAATAGGAAGAGCCTGTGCGCTCCAGGGAAAGACAAAGCACATAAAGGGTCGCGAGAAAATTCACCGTGGTCAAGCCCACCACCACGCCATAGGTTTGGCGTATTTGCTCAGCCACCGGGTGCCCATTCACCTGTATGCTTCCGCCGAAAATAAAACCCATGGCCGGAGGTAATCCAAGCAAACACAATAAAGCAGCCCAGGTCAGAACATTTCGAGTGGCTTGCCTCAACTCATAGCGCAGGATGATCCACAAGCCCCGGAGGCCCAAAATATTCATCTGGCGCGCTCCAGGAAAAAAGATTCAAAGGCCGAAAAATCGGCGAAGTCGCTCATGGCCGCATCCCCGGCGATTTTGCCGCGATGCATCACAACGGCTCGATCGGCCACCTGCATCACTTCGGCAAGGCGATGGGTCGAAATGATTAAGCCAACCCCGGCCGCCTTGAGACTGTCCAGCTTAGCTCTCAGCAAGGCAATGCCCACGGGATCCAAGCCGCTATTGGGCTCGTCGAGGATGAGTAAACGAGGGCAATCCATCATGGCCAGGGCAAGGGCCAATCTCTGTTTCATGCCCTTGGAATAGGCTTTGAGCGGCTTGGAAGTCATTTCCAATCCGAAATCGTCGAGATAGGCCTCGAAGTCGGAAGTGGTTCGTAAGCTGGATCCAGTCAACCTGGAATGCAATTTCAGCAAATCCATAGCCTTGCTACGCTCGGGAAAATCGACGGCCTCGGGCAAATAGCCAACGCCTTGCCTCGACTGCGGTTGAGAGCTTGCCATCCCCAGCAATTGCACGGTTCCCGAAGTTGGCAAACGCAAGCCGAGGAGCATATGCAATAAGGTGGTTTTACCCGCTCCATTGGCACCGACAAGGGCCAAAGCCGAACTGGATTTCACTTCGAGATTGAGCGGGCCAATACGGGAACCGCCTCCATAATCCATGACCAAGTCGCGACAAGTCGCCAGCGCTGCGCTCAGAAAATCCTCCGCACTTCGCGATAAAATTTTGCTTCGCCTTCATTCTCGGCGCGCGCCGAAAATTTGATGAAGGCCGGATATTCCCAGCGGGCCAACAACAAACCGTTGCCGCCATACCAATAATCTCCGCTGGACCAGGCTTCTCCGGTCACCAACAAAGATTCTCGCACATGCCAGGCCTCCGCCAAAGCGGTGCCATGCTCCAAAGTGTCATGGCCAGCCAAGCTTCGCTTGACTTCGACATTACCATGAACCCAATGCCATTGATTTCCCGTTTCAAGGCCGGGTGGCAAAAGCTTCCAAAGGGCAGGGAGGGTGCTATCCATGGGCTGAAGGGAGGGTAAAACTTCGCCACCAGACCCCAGACGCCCCAAGGCCAACCATCCGCCATCGCCTTGGCTCAAACAAATGGTATCGAGGCGACCCGCCAGCGTTCCCCCGCCGACCACGCTGCGAGTCATTTCTTGGCATTGGTGCAGGCTGTCCTGGCCTATGCGCGTCAAGCGAATTTCTCCGGTTCCCAGCAACGTATCGTCCAGGATACCGCCACGAGTCCAGCGAAGACGCTCTTCATAGCGAAATTTCAGCAAAGTCGCCGCGTCGGGCAGCAAGGATAAAGCAATGGTTTTGACGGAAACGGGAATAAAGTCACGGGTCTCGAAAAGATTGCAAGCGCCCAGAATCAAGGTCAGAAATAGAACCGGCGAATGTGGCCAAAGCCGGGGAATCATGACTGGAATATAAGAAACGGCCAGGGACTATTTTATCAGCCAGGGGAAGGCCCGCCATGCATTTGAAAACAGCCATATACACCGCCATTTTCGTTTTGGCCATCGGCATGGTGGTGACCCTGCTGGTTTTCTGGAACATTTTCATTATCGGCGATTATCAAACCATCAGGGAATTGAATAAAGCCCTGCATGGGAATGTTCTCATCCCTTCGGGAGGCCGATGGACCGTTTTGGTCTTGGGCATTGTCTTTCTTTCCACCATTTTGACCGTTCTTTCGGTGTTTTTCGCCAACGTATTGCGTAATGCTCGCTTCAAGCGCCAGCAAAAGGATTTTCTCAATATGGTGACGCATGAATTGCGTCTGCCCATGTCTTCGATACAAATGTTCGCCCAAACCCTCTCGCGATCCGATTTCCCCGAAAGCGATCGCAGCGCATTCCTGGATCGCATACTCGGGGAATGTCAGCGCATGAATGCCTTGATTGACCACTTGCTGAAATCGCAGGCCATTGAAACGGGCCGCCTGCCTTTGGACAAGCAGACTCTCGACCTCGACGATTTCGTTCGCAACTTCGTGGCTAGGTGGCCAAGGCCGCTACAATGGACAGCCGGTGAAAAAATATTTTCCGTTCATGCCGATCCGGTTTTGCTCGAACTAGCTATAGCCAACTTGGTCACCAATGCTGAGAAATACGGTCGTGGCGCGGTGCCGAATTTGGTCTTGGCCAAGGATGCGAAAAAGGTCACCTTGGCCGTGCTGGATGGTGGCATGCCCATTCCGCGGCAATACGTGAAGCGTATTTTCCGGCGCTTTTACCGCATTCCCAGCCGGGAGACGCGGGGGCAAAGCGGGGTGGGTCTTGGTTTGTATATCGTGCGCAGCATCATGAAATTGCATCAAGGCCAAATCACGGTGACTCCCGCTACGGAAAGGCAGGACGGTCGCCAAGGCAATGCATTTACCCTTATTTTTCCCCGCAGAAAGGAGGCGGTATGACGAGAATTCTCCTCATCGAAGACGACAATAGCATGGCCATGGGGCTGGAATACAATTTGCGCTCCGAGGGTTATGACGTGGTGCTTTGCCAAGACGGTGAAAGCGGCCTGAAGGCTTTGCGCGAATCGGGATTCGATCTCGTTTTGCTCGATTGGATGTTACCCGGCCTCGATGGCATCGAAGTGCTGAAAACCATACGCGCCGATCAGGTCGCGGTACCCGTTTTGCTGTTAACGGCGCGCGAAGCCAAGGAAGACATGATCGAAGGACTCGATGCCGGGGCCGACGATTTTTTATCCAAGCCTTTTGATTTGACCGTATTGCTCGCGCGCATACGCTCCTTGCTCCGGGGACGCTCGTGGCTGGTGCAGCGTGAGCCAGGCGACGAAGCCCGCTTCGGCAGTAACCACATTCGCTTCGACACTTTCGAAGCGAATGCCAAGGGCAAGACTTTCCGCCTCTCTTACAAGGAGGCCATGATCATGAAACTATTCTGGGAAAAACGCGGCCAGGTGATTTCGCGCGAGGAGCTCTTGCAAAAGGTTTGGGGCATCACTGGTTATATACAGAGCCGCACAGTCGACAATCACATCGTGCAATTGCGAAAATACTTCGAAGAAAATCCTAAGAACCCCCGCCTGATCTTATCGATACATGGCGAGGGTTATAAATTCGTGGGGTGAAATTAGGGCTCAGGCGGGCCAATCGCCGCGAAAAACCTCTACCGCATTGCCGGTGAGCAAAACCGAACCTTCTCCCGGATATTCGAGATGCAAATCTCCGCCGGTGAGATGGATGGTGATTTTTTTCTCGGTTCTTCCGAGTTTATGGCAAACCACGGCGACCGCGGCTGCGCCGGTGCCGCAAGCCCAAGTCTCGCCCGATCCTCTTTCCCAAGTGCGCTGCTTGACTTCTTCTCGATTCAGCACTTGAACGAATTCGACATTCACACGACGAGGAAATAAGCCATGATTTTCAATCAGGGGACCATAGGTCTCCACAGGAAAACTCGCTATGTCGTCGACGAAAATCACGCAATGCGGATTGCCCATGGACACGGAACTGAAGCTGAATTCGCGATCGCCTGCCTTGAGCTTTTGCTCGAAGACTTCGGGTAAATCCAGGGTCGTAGGGATTTGCAAGCCTGCTAGAATGGGCTTGCCCATATCGATTTGAATGGAGGTGGCCAAACCTTTATGGTCGCGGGCTACGATGCGCGCCTCGCGCCAGCCTGCGCCAGTCATGAGCTTGAGCACGTCTTTGCCGCGATGATAATGGTCATGCAGGTATTTAGCCACGCAACGCAAGCCATTGCCGCACATTTCCGATCGAGAGCCATCGGCATTGTACATGTCCATTTCGCCATCGGCGCCGGGATGCGACTTGATGAGAATGAGGCCGTCGCCGCCGACGCCGAAGCGACGATGCGACATGGTTTCGGCTAAGGCTGAAGGATTAGAAATGGCATGCTTGATGGCGTCGACATAGACATAGTCATTGCCGGTGCCATGCATTTTGATAAAGGGTATGGAAGCCATGGTTTTCGCAAAGGTTGAAGTAAAAGAAGTGTGAAAAAAACTTACCAGCCCGAGACAGCGTGATCGAGCACGACCTTGACCGCATTTTCAATGGCGGCTTTTTGCCCGGTTTCCTCGGTTTCGCCTTTATCGATGGCATATAAGCCATAACCGGGCACTTGATCGTCGCGATACAAGGTGTCTCCATTGACACGATCGACAAAGGTGACGCCCAGAAGCAAGTCGACGCGATAAGTCGTCACCCGATCGCCACTGGTCGACTGCGGTCTATGGGCATAGGATTTCAATACGGTGGCTAATTCGGCATCGCCGCCATCATTCACCCGGCGCAAATTCGTGCGTTGGCGAAATCCGTCTTCCAATCCCTGGGCAATGCGATCGGCCAGGGAGGACTCCAAGGTTTGATTGGTGACGGGCAAAATGCGAAGGGTGCGCAAATGCGCCGGCAAGGTGGTTCCCGAAAAGGTATAGCAGGCCGACAAGTAAAACGCGGCGGCCATGCCTAAGGCAAGCCGGGCACTCCAGGACGAGAATGGCCGCAGGAATAGGAAGGCGCCAGACAAGGCGTCAAGCCAGGTTTGCATGCCCCTCAAGCTAGGAAAATCAGGTCGTGAGCCACTGACGCGACTCGCTCAACAGGTTGTCGGCATCGACGCAAGTACGCGATTCCGCCGCCAATCCTCGCACTAAAAAGGTGCCATAACGCTCGCGGGCGGCCCTAGGGTCTAAAACCCAAATCACTTGGCGTAAACCGGGTTGCCGTACGCGTTGCACGGTTTCCTTGAGGCGAGCTCCGGCTTCAGGAACGAGAAGCTCGAAAAGCGGATGCACACCGTCCTGTTGCATGCGCTCGCTTCGGGCAGCAATCATGGGATCGGAAGGGGGTGCAAAGGGGATGCGCGCAACTATTAAAAGCTGGGGACGGTGCCCTTCGGCATCCATCCAATCAGGGGACCATTCTTGGGCCAAAATTATTGGCGCTTTCACCTGCTTATACAAATAGGTCAAGGCATCCCGCTGACCATCAATGCCCTGGCCAATAACGGTACGGCCGGGAAGCAAGCGCGTCAGGCTTTCACGCAGGGATTTGATCAAGGTATGGCTGGGAGCGAAAAGCGCAGTTGGCACTTCAAATTCAGCCAAAACCTGAGCCAGCAATTCACCCAATGGTTTTGCGGATTCAGCGCCTTGAGGAGAGGGTGCGAAAGGGGCCAGCAAGGCCAAACGCTCACCCGCTGCCGGTGCCTCCACAACATAACGGACCGGCTTACCCATAAAGGCAAAACCGAAACGCCTGGAGAATAGTTTTTGAGTGCCGTCCCCTAGGCTAAGGACCGAACCCAAGGCGGCTCCACCGCGATGCAAATTCGTCAGCTTTTCCACGAAATGAGTCGAAGCTAAAAGCGAGCGTAAGCGCAAACGGATTTTATGTGGGTTCTGATATTCTTCGATCCAAGCCACCTCCGTCTCGCCTGGATTTGAGATGCGCGAAACCAAGGTCTTGATCTCGCCAAGCCGGGCAGCAAGTCGACCCAATTCCTTGATGGCGCTTTCACGGTCCGCCTTATGCTCGGCCGACAAATCCGGCGACGGCGCGATACTCGACAAAAGCTGGGAGACGGCCTGCAGATCATCGAGCAAGGCTTGCAGGGATTCCAGTACGGGCGCTTCGGGAGCGGAAAATTCGATGGCCAAGCGCTCGCGGTAACGCACGCGTGACTCTCCCGCCTTGGCCCGTTTCTCGACTTGCCTGCCTATTTTCGCTAACCAACGCTGAACCGATTTTTCCGCGAGCCCCGCTTTTTCCGGCAAGGCCGAGATGATAGGAGCGGCTTCGGAGGGCCATGCCCTCTCAGAGGCCAATGCTTGCAACCACGTGGCCAAACCCACGGGCTCCTCAGCGGAAGCGGCAATCAACTGCAAGGCATGGCGAACACGGAAAAAGCTGATTTCACGCCCCGATATCGATTCCATGGTTTCGGTCAGGCGATGCGCATCCAGAATTAAAACGCCATCTACGGCGGGAATCAAGGCTCCTTCCAATTCGAGATCGCGCAAAAAGGTGTCGTGACGCACCACGATGACCTGGGCGCGCTCGGCAGACATTCGAGCCGCATGGGCAAAAACCTCATCGGGGCCATAGCCGGTGGCCGTGACCTTGAGCCCAAGGGGTCGAAAACGTTCCGCCGCAATGCCGGGGAAAATCGCCATGTCGCCGGTTTCGGTGGCCAGCCCCCAAGCTAATAGAGGCAGCATGTGCAAGCGTTCTTCGGCGCTGAAGCTGACCTCGGCGCGGCTTAAAAAATCACGGCAACGTGACGGACTGAAATAGCCATCCGGTTCGCGCAAGACTTGCACGCGAGGGGTGAATCCAAAAGCCTGCGTGACATGCGATTGCGATGTCGTTACCAAAGCCTCTTCGACGCGCAAATCGGGAACCACGACGAGCACCCTTTTGCCGGAGGCCACGGCATGCGCCAAAGCCGCAGCCAAGGCTAAGGTCAGGAGACGAGGATCCGAGCTCTCCAAGGAACTCCAACGTCCATCATGCAAGGCGCGGTGCAATTCCGTCAGCAATTTATCGGGCCATTCTGTTTGGCTCGAATCGCCCAAAGCTTGAGCTAAGACGCCCCCCTCTTTCCACCATCCATCAGGCAAAGAGGACTTCCCTGCAGAAGCAACGGCAGCCAAGGGTGACTTCCAGGGCAGGGCTTCAGGGGCGCTCACGGCATCGGCCAGTAGCGGCCAGGGCGCGGGAGCTTTTGCCAGCAAATAATCTAGAGCTTGGGTCGTGGTTTGACCCAGGAGGGCTTTCTCGCCTTGTATCCAGGTCAGCGCGGCCCATTCGGCATCCGGCAAGGCACGATGGCCACGGCCCTGGGGCAAATCCAGGCGCTGGGCAATGGATTCGAGCTTGTGATTGGGCCATAGAGGCCACGCCATGCGGGCCAATAACAGTGTGTCGAAGCCCGTGAATGCCGGAATTTCCATTCCGGCCCGGGTCAATTCTGCTCGCAAAAACGTCAGGTCAAAATCAGAATTGTGCGCCACCAAGGGTGTCGTGCCAGCAAACTCCAAAAAGGCTTTTAGCACATCGGCGGCTTCGCCGCCTTGGGTCAATTCGGTTTCGGTCAGCCCGGTCATATGTCGAGCCAAGGCAGAAACAGGGGTGCGAGGTTTCACGACTTGCGCAAATCTTTCGCCCAATTCGCCATCCTTGACGCGAACGGCTCCGATTTCCAATAGACTGTCGGCATCGGGCGAGAGGCCGGTGGTTTCCAAATCAAAGGCGACAAATTCGCGCAATAATTGCATTTAACGTCCTGACAATCTTTTCAATTGGGCCAAGGCATCCTGATGGTGTCCCAAGGCATCCTGGCTATCGAGGCGGAGATAGCTTTTCAACGCGGAAATGGCTCGGTTTCGGTTTCCCGCCGGGGGTTGCTGGGACATCAATTCCGTTTCCAGCCTGGCGCGTAACCAATGGCATTGAGCCTGATTGTCGGCTGCCATTTTGGGCAACCAGGGGTCGATTTGCTCTAAATCGCTTTGCGCCATTTTGGGCATGGCCTGATCCAGGTAGATCTCGGCGCGCAAGGCCGCTATGGTGGGATGAAAGCCCAATTCCAAAGCTTTGTGGGTGAGTAGCAAGGCATTGCCGGGATCACCATGATCCAAATAGGCCTGGGCGAGAGTGAAAAATCCGTTTTGACGATCTTCGCTCTTGGACAAAGCCTCAACGACTCGACGGGCTCCGGCCAAATCGCCTTGTTGGAGCAGGCTTTGCATGTCCGCGGGTCGGGCCGTTCCCGCAACCATTGCTGCCGCCTTTTCGCCCTTAGCGCGAAACTGGCTATAGGTCACGGTGCCACCGACGACCAAAATTGCCGCGCCTAAGGCCAGGGCCATCCACCGTTTCGACGAACCCTCATCGGGAAGCAAGGCGCGAAATTCGGCCGTGGTGAATTGGCCGGTGGTGAGATAGGACTTGAGTACTTGATCCGGAGTGCTGTCCCCGTGGTATAGGCGATAAATGGGACGCAAGGCATCCAGCATTTGCGATGCGTCTTGGTAACGCTGGCTGCTTTCGCGAGCCATGGCCTTGCGGAGGACTTGCACGATGCCATCGTCAAAACCTTGTAATTCGGCGGTCAAATCCACCAAGCGCCATTGCAAAAGACTTTCGATGGCCTCGCCTTGATTGCGGCTGGGAAAGGGTCGCGAGCCTTTCAGAATTTCATAGAAAATGACGCCCATGGCGAAAATATCAATGGACCGAGTACTGACCTCACCGCGCAAACGCTCGGGAGCCATATAGGCCACACTACCGCTGATATTTTGCGTCATGCTATGCAGGTCGGCACCGAGCTTGGCCACACCAAAATCACAAATGACCGGCTGCCCACTTTTGCGGATCAAAATGTTTTCCGGCTTAAGATCGCGATGAATCACGCCATCGAATTCGACATGATCGAAGGTTAGCCGGGCATGATGCGCATGCTCCAAGCCTTCCAATACGCCCACCACTATGGCTAGGGCTATGGGCTGGGGGAAATGGCCTCTTTGCTCCAATTGCTGGCGCAGGCTCCAGCCATCAATGTATTCCATCTCGATTTGCAGCTTGTGGCCGCTTTGCGTCACATCATGAATGTGAACGATGGAGGGATGTTTGAGATGGGCCGCAAGCTGAGCTTCGAGAAAGAATTTGCTGCGACGCTTGGGATCCATCACCATTTCCTGGTGAAGGATTTTGAGCACTCTCATTTCGCCTAAGGCGATATGTTGGGCTAAAAAGACGTCGGCGGAACCGCCTTGTCCGAGAATTTTGATGATTTGATAACGCGCGTCGGTTGTTTCACTCAAAACAATGCTTGCCGACGGCTTTTCCGAGACTACGCCCACGCCGACCCCGTCATGGTTGTGACTTCAATCGCCTTCGGACGCCACAGCGTCGATAATATGAAAGAATTCCTGCAAGGCCCTAGCCATAATCAGCCGCTTTTCCGGAGCGGGCAAAAAGGGACGCAGGCCACGAATTAAATAGTCTGACATGACCAATTTGCCCTGATTGCGCAAAAGGTCCAGGGTCTCTTCATATCGCTGCCGATAGAAATAAATCGGCGTCCCATCTTGATCGTGCTCTTCTAGTAAGAGCTGCAACCAGGCGGCGATTTCGCCGCCCTCTTCTCCCGACAATTCAATTTCAATGTCGTCGTGCGCACCTTCGGGATCCCCGGCCAAAACCAAGTCATCGAGGACTTTTTGGGCCTTGTCCAATTGGTTTTTCGCCACCACCAAGGAAGCCCTCGCTCCCCCTTCAGCATCGGCGCGCACAAGGCATTCCAAACCATGGAGAACGAGGTAGGCCTTCAGTCTTTCCAGACTGTCACGCTCAAGGGAAGATGCAAGATGAATGTATTCGCCCGACACGGGGAGAAAAATAACTCCAACCGGCGCCAGGGAAACACCTGCGCCAAGAATGAAACCGGAACCACGAGTCGCAAGCGGATTATTTCAATGTGCGAGCGTAAAAAACACAAGTGGCGAAGTGTCGCAATCAAGGACCATCCAAGCGAATAGGACTAGCCTCTTCTCCCGCCTTGATTAGCAAGGTATCGGGCCATGCCACTGCAGGCTCCTGGCTTTGCCAGGGATGCAATCGGCCCGAATTCCATGCACCATTGCCGTCTTGATCGCCCCAAAGCCAAAGGCGCCATACCCCGGGAATCAAACTGTCCACTCGGTTTTCCACGGATGGCAGACGTATTACGCGCAAATCCAGGCTTCCATTTCGGGTCAACCAGGCTGTCCAACCTTGATAGCGCGGAGAAAGGAGAATCTTGACCGCCCCGCCTTGATCCTTAGCAAGCCAAGTCACCCGGCCAATGGGCGAAACCTTGGATGCGAGTGGGTTGGAGTCGGATGGGGACTTGGAGGCCAACCCAACATAAAGATTTTTGGCAGTCGCAGGCCACGCCGTCCAATTCAAAGACAGGCCATAAGCCCCCTGGCGTTGCAAGATCACCGGCAAAACGAGACTATCGGCACGTACGCTCAATTCGGCTTGCAAGGAAGCGAAGGCACTATCGCTGATAGGCAAGTTGCCTCGTAACAAAACGGCTTCTCTTGCCAGGGTAGCGTCTTTGGAAATCGTTTGCGGTCTTCCATTTTGCCCTTGCAGCGTCCAAAGCGAAAAAGCATTCGGCGTGCTATCGCTGCGCGGTTGAGTTTCAAAGCCCTGGCTAGCTCGCGAGGTATCGAGCACCCGACCCGCTTCATCAATAAGTCCGCGCACACGCAAAGTCATGCGGCGTCCCCGAGGCAAACGCGGAAACCAAAGCTCAATATCGCCTTCCGGGGAAAGCCCAAGGCTTTTAGGATGGATTTCTTCACCCTTCTCACCCTGTGAAACCGAATAGGCAGCGATTTGAACCGATCGAGGCCAGGCAGGCTGACGCGAGAAGCGCACCTTCAATGCACCGGCGACATGGACGCTATCCAGATTCGTAATGGCCACCCAGGTGACCTGCGCCAACTTCATGGGCAAGGTATCCTGGGTGGCAAGCTTTAGGCTTTGCATGGGTGACTCAGGCCCCTGGACACGTATGGCCGCGGACCCCATTCCCATGGCTTCGTTATTATCCGGCAATTGATTTTGATTCGCGTCCACAAAGGCGATAAGACCATAACGACCCGGGGCTAAACCAGTCAAACGAAAAGCTCCCGAAGAATCGCATAGGGAAAGCACGGTCGGCTTTTCACGCCAGGGATTCGCGGAACTATCAGGCCATGGCTGCCGTTTTTTCTGCCCTCTTCGGGGCAAGGCTTGCTCACGGGCCTCGGCATAAAGAGCCACCCAAACGGTATTGAGCTTGGTGGCATCGGTGGCGAATACTCGACCGCCAATGGCCCCGCTATCCAGGGCAGGACCCGTGCTGAAAATCAGATTGAAAGCGCTGTCCATGCCAAGACCCGCCATGTCCTTGATTTGGGCTGGCAATACGAGGCGATAGGTTGTGTTTGCCCGCAACAAGCTGTCGGGCTTGATAAGGAGGCCTTCTCCTTGCGATTCAATGCGCAATTTACCTGGCAAGGCAGGATTCAAAACAATGCGCGCTTGCCAGCCTTCGGCTTTAATCCACTCCGAAAACTGAACCTGAATCGCTACATCGCGAGGAACCTGGACTTGCCCTGGCTGAGGGAAAATGCCTGCGACATAAGGCGGGATTTTATCCGGCGGCCCGCCGGGCGGGGCCTCGACATGGGCGCAGCCCATCCAGACCAAAACCGCGAAGGAAATCGAGGCGCCAAGAATTCGAGCGCCTTGCCTCGAGAAAGCCATCATTCAATGAGTTTGCCGACCCGGAGATAGCGGATGCGGAAAGGAATTCGCGGCCATGTTAGGGGATTGGTCAATTGAAAAAGTCCATCGGAGTTTTCAAATGAGAAATAAATAATGGCTGCCCTGGCTTTGACGAAGTCGCGGGATAGCAAACCCCAATAGCGGCTATCGCTGCTATTGTCGCGATTATCGCCCATCATGAAATAACAAGGCTGTTTGACCGTATAGCTGTCCTGCACCTTTCCATCGATAGACAAGGACGCCCGCATTTTCAGGGACTTCCCGGTAGCCTGGGCCTGGCCCAAAAGGTTTAGCTCGACTAAATCGAAATAATTCGGCAAGAGATATTCGGAAGTTTCCGTGCGGGTCATCCCCGTTTGACCATTCGGATACATCAAATCAGTGGAGCGCATAAAGCCGGTTTTGGCGGCCTCGCGAATCACGCGGAAAGGCACGTTTTCGGCATGCAAAAACTCGACATTGTCGGACACAGCCTGCACCGCGGGGATGTGAAGCAAGATGTAAAAGTTGACATGATGCCGATCCATGGGATTGCCATTTAAATAAGGCAATACATAGTCGTTGTTGACGGTGGAATCCTGAATCAAATCCAGATTCAGCTCTACTTGGTGGCCTGGATTTTCCTGTAAGGCGAGTGAGCGTATCCACATCGCCATGCGCAGTGACAAGGTATCGAGCCTTAAAGTTTCTCCGGGCTTGGGCAGGCGAAAGGAGAGGGTATCCCGAATCGGATCTTCGCCACGATTGACATCGTATTTCCCGTGAGGCGGCAGGATATAGGGCTTGCCATCGGTGGACACCGTATTGCCTTCGATATGCAAGGTCTGGCCACTTTGGGCCACGCAGCGTTTGATGAAATCTTTACGCTGATAAAGCACCCAATTCCCTTGTCCAGCAGGGGGTTGAGTATCATAAAAAAGCACGCCAAAGAGAAAAAGATTGACCACATAGCGGTAGCGCTGCGGGTTGTTTTCCGGGGTTTCGGGATCGCCGGGATATTTGAAAATCAAAATGTCGCCTGGCTTGGGATCGATAAAGGCTGGCGTTTTCTTGTCTGTAAATGGAATGGGCGCGCCGTAGGGGAACTTAATACCCAGCAAAAAGTCCCCGACCAGGAGGCTATTCTCCATGGATGCCGAAGGAATTTTGAAGGCCTGAATCACGAAAAGAATCACGACCAAGGCCATGCCCAGTGGGACTAAGAACTCACGGAGGATGGCTTGCGCACAGCCTTTCGCTTTTTGGTCACCGGTGGGCTTTGAAGGAGGCGTTGAGGGCTGAGAAGCTTCGGACATGAAGGGCGTAAAGTACAAATAGCTCTAAGCCCCGGGTTGTAAGGGCCTAAATCGACGTCGTATAATCTGGCCAACATGTCCGACCCCGTCAAAATGTATGAGGAAGAGCTGGTGAAGGAAATCATGATTTCCACCGCTTTATGTGTTCACGAAATGCTCAAAGACGACCCTAAGGCGAGAGAGGACGACATCTACGAATTCATCGAAGCCAGCTTTCGACAAATCATCGACGAAACCTTGACCTCCGAACGCGAGGCCGAGGAGGAGCCTGGAGACCTTCCACCCTCCCCTTGATTAAGGCGCTTTGAGGCAGGGGCCCCCCTTTTCTTTCCTCCCAAGCCCTTTACTATCATTCCTAAGCATGAGCGATAGTTTCCTCGAAAAGCTCAAACGCACCGTCATTGCCGGTGCCCATACCTCGGCCACCAAAATTGAAGAAGCGGCCCGCATCGGTAAGTTGCGGCTCGATTTGATGGCTGAAAGGCGCAAACTCAACCAAGCCTATACCGAACTTGGCAAGGAGTCCCATTTGGCCTTGCTGGAAGAGGCTATTAGTCAATTGGGCATGCGACCCGGAGTGTCTGAATTGCAACACAATATCGAACGGGCCAAAAAAGATATAGTCGAGTTGGAGACTCGGCTGGCTCAGATGCAGCAGCGCAAAGCCGCCTGATCTCCCTAGCGCAGATTCTGCGCGTTCGCCCTTGGCCAAATGTCCTGAATCCTATAAGCCGTAGAGGCAAGCGATAAGGGTTTCGGAGCCCTAAGCCCCATGGACAAAAAGATCCGCGTCAGTTTTTTTCCCGCCAATGCCTCCAAGGTCAGCGTCATCACGATTTCACGACGCTTTGGTTTGGCAATGATTGGAATTTGCCTCCTACTCAGCCTTGCCGGATTTTGGATGCTGCTTTCCGGTATGCTTCACGAAGATCCAAACAAGGCTACGGCCCGCAGAAAATTGCGCTCAGAAAACACTGCCTTACGAGAGCGCGTCGAAGCCCTGGAAAGCGATGCCCATGAAGTCGGCAAAGGCCTGAAAAGATTGGAAGGCCTGAAGGACGATGCCCTGCTTGCTACGGGCTTGGAAACGGCCGGTCAAGCCAGCCCCAATGATGCCGGCGGTTTATGGAATTTTTTTAATCGGCTGAACCCTACCGCTAATGATCCCTCGGCCTCCTTGGCCATGGCAAAAAACATCGCTCTTTTTTATGACTCCACTCTGGTGGTTTTGCGCCATGCCAAGGATCAAAGCGAAACCTTTCCAACGGGTTTGCCGGTGCCGCGCACCTCTTTGTTCACCCGTCCCTTCGGCGTCACTCCCGATCCTTTTACCGGGAAGAAATCCCTGCATCCCGGTATTGATTTTAGCGATAAGCCAGGCACAGCCATCGTGGCCGCCGGTGCGGGCGAGGTTACGGCCATCACCCGGGATCCGGTTTGGGGCCTAACGGTGCGAATTCGCCATCGCGCCGGAATGGAAACCCTTTATGCCCATCTCGCCTCGTCTTCCGTGCGCATGGGACAAAGGCTGAAACGCGGGGATATTTTGGGGCAAATGGGGGAAAGCGGGCAAAGTACAGGGCCGCATTTGCATTATGAATTGCGCTTGCAGGGCGAAAGAGTCAATCCCCTGCAATTCCTATTTCCCGCCGACCCGGGAGGGCATTGGCTATGAGTCCCACTACGATTAAATCTGACCTTCCCCGCATTATCGCCGAAATCACCGAATTCCGCCATCGCTTGCATGCGGCTCCCGAACTCTCAGGGGAAGAGCATGACACTTCAGCGGCGGTTTCTTTGGAATTGCGACAGGAAGGATTCGAGCCGCGAACCTTCGCCGGGCATCAAGGCTTAATAGCCCTATGGCCCGGCCTCGATCGAAGCAAGGCTGTCGCCATTCGCGCTGATCTCGATGCCTTGCCCTTGCAAGAACAATCAGGCAAGCCCTGGGCTTCTCGCCGTCAGGGCATCATGCATGCCTGTGGACATGATGGGCATGCCGCCTTATTGGTAGGCCTGGCCAAATGGCTGGCGCGCCAGGGCAAGGCTTATCCCTACGATATCGCCTTGGTTTTTCAGCCTGCCGAAGAATCCGGGCAGGGAGCGCCTCAACTCATTGAGGCTGGCCTATTTTCCGGAATCCCCAAGATTGAAGCCATGTTCGGATTGCATGGTTGGCCGGAAATTCCTTCCGGAACCATTGCCGTTCACGATACCAGTGTCATGGCCTCGGTGGACAATTTCGACATTGTCCTCACGGGTCGAGGCGCTCATGGTGCCATGCCCCATCAGGGTGCCGATCCCGTAGTGGCGGCGGCACATCTCATCACCGCGGCACAAACTCTAGTGAGCCGTCGCATCGCCCCGCTTTCCGCCGGCGTCATCACTTTCGCCAATATCGAAGCCGGCAAAACCTATAACGTGATCCCAAGCCAATGCCGCATGCGAGGTACGGTGCGGGCCTTGGACGCGAGCGTGAGGCAAGCTCTGCGCGAAGGCCTAGAAAACCTTGTAACTCAAATGGCTTCGGCCTTAGGCGTGATCGGCACTTTGGAGTGGATTGAAGGAACACCTGCAACCGTGAATCATCCGTCCATGGCGGCCTTGGTTCGTCAAGCCGCACAACGCGCTTTGGGCGTCGACGCCTTGCGCGAAATCCCTCCCAGCATGGGTGGCGAGGATTTTTCTTATTACTTGGAAAAAGTGCCCGGGGCTTATTTCTGGCTGGGCGTCGGCGATGCCCAAGGGCTATTGCATAATCCGCGCTATGACTTCAATGATGCCGCCTTCGAGCCCGCACTGAAAGTGCTCGCTGCCCTACTCGACGAATTTTTCAAGTCACGTTCCTGAATAGGTCCTTGCTTCGGCAATGCGTCACTGCCATAGGCGTTCGCGACGATTCGCCTCATAAGTTTCGGCGTCTCTACGCAAGGTTGTGGAGGTGTCGGCGCCGGCCTTGGTCAATGGCTTGCCTGCAACCATTTTCTGGGCGACCTTCACCGCAGTAAGCAATTGTTGGGCACCCGTCCCGGTATCGGGCAGGGAAGGAAACAAGCCCTTGCCGTGATAATCTTCCCCTTTGGGCGCAAGAAATTTGAGGTGAGTAATGAGGGATAATCCGCTGCCTGGCGTGGTCATGACCACTTGTCCAATGCCCTTGCCATAGGTGTGGACTCCCACGGTCGGAGCCGATAAACCATCGCGAATGGCCACATAAAGAATTTCTGAGGCGCTGGCAGTGCCGGAATCGGCGAGTATCACCACTTTGCGGCCTTCCCCGTAACCGCCATTGGAGGCATAAACATCGGTGGACCATACCAGCGGAACATGCTTGCTCATGTCATAGTTACGCTGCTGCTGGTTGATGATAAGAGTTCCTTCCTCGAGAAATTCGTCAGCGATTTCCACCGCCTGAAAGAGCGAACCGCCCGGGTTATCTCGCAAGTCGAGTACCAAGGCAGGGTATTTCTTGGTCGCACGCAAAGCGTCTTGGAATTCGGTGAGCGAAGTTTGGTGATTCAAGGTCGAATCGGCGAAGACAAAAAGGCTGATGATGGGTATTCCACCCAAGGAATCCAGCATGACCGAGGGAAAATTCACCGGCTCTTTCACCACGGAAAAAGTGTCACGGCCAGAGGTGCTCGATGTTATGAGCTTCACCCTTGTCCCGGAATCGCCTCGGGTCCATTGGGTGAAGCGGACCAAGGCCGAATCACCCACCACGGAACTGTCGTCCACCGCGAGAATGCGCATTCCCGTGCGCACACCTTCGCGCCAGGCGGGCCCGTCGACTACGGCTTGGCGAATTAAAATCGTGTCTCCTGTCGTGTCGAGCTGCAAGCGTAAACCCATGGCCGCCGCACGGGTGGTCAAAATGCGCTGGCGCTCGGCCGCCGCGCCACTACTGTCGACATAACGCGTGAATCGATCGTACTTGCCAACCTCATGATAAAGGGCTTGGGTGGTCCCGCCTAAACCCGCGGTATCGGGCAACCACTGGGGGAAGAAAAAACCGGTACGCAATTGAAAAAGGTTCCATTGGAATTCCAGCTCGGGGCTCCAGGTGCCGAAGCGCTGGCTGGTCACGGTATATTGAATGATTTTTTGACTGATATGATCGACCACCTTGGTCGAGGGATAGGTTTGCAGTGCGCTTTTCGCCTCTGGATCCAGCGCGGGGTCGAATACCGGCAAAAAGAGGCGCACCGCGCTGTCCACCGTCCCGCGAGAGGTGATGGAGTCAAGCAAAACGCTATTTTGGGCGAAGCCGACGGAATGGATAAGCTTGGGTTGGCTCGATTCAAAAAAGCAACCGCTGTATATCGCGGCCCCAATAAAAGCAAAGACCGCAAAGGTCGATCTTTTTGCGCAAATCTCAGTTAGAAAAACCACCGGCCTAGTATACCACCCGGCAAGGGTTTCTTGGGGCAACAAACTGCGATTTTCAGAGAAAAATCCGCATCTCCACCTAAAAGCTCTAGCGGCCAAGGTAACCTGCGCGCTAACTAGGAAAAAAGTCGACTTGACAAGACTTGATATCCAGCTATCTTTCCCGCTGGTCACGGGACGTTCCGTGCCTTTCCTCGTATCTTATCGAGGCTAGGTGATGGATGATGGTCGCCAGATGCCATCGCATCGAACCGTAGAAGGAACCGCAAAATGCAGCTGCCCAAGTACAAAAAGAAAAAGCGCATAAAACTCAAGGTTTGCCAAGAGCCTGGTTGCGGTCGTGAATTTTGGGGTCACCCCATCGCGAAGTATTGCGAATTGCATCGCGATATCAAGCAGCGCGCCAAGCACAAGAAAGAGTTTGAGAGCGTCGACGTCAAGAACATGGTGTTCAAACACAATTACACCGAAGTTCTCGATCTCAATTTTCTCTGCTGCCTGGAAGGTTGTGAGCAGACCTATATCGTCAAGGTCTTCCCGAAGCAATTCGTTTATCCGCGTTATTGCATCGAACATCGCAATGACTTCCGCCGCGCCAACTTCGTGCGGATGTATAAGAAGAAAGAACGCAGCCTAGCCCGCGTGGCTTAAACGAGAGATGCCGCCTGCGGCCGTGGCGTTTCGCGGCCCGCGGAGGACAGCAAATCAAAATCGTTTTTGTGAAAAGCCCTCGCTTTCGGGGGCTTTTTTCATTTATCCCCAAAAACGCATTCAGCGCGAGACGGCTTCCGGGCTATGGCGCCGGAATTTGACCTGGGCCAGGGCGCCTTGCAGGGCCAGCTGCTCACTGACTAGGCCTGAGGCCAAGGCTTGATCGATAGCCCCCTGGGCGGGCTGTGGAAGGCCGCACAGAGCATAGAGATGGGCCCCCACCCGACCCAAGGCTTTCAAGCCGGCGGCCCCTTGAGCTTCTAGAGCCGGGCCGGTCAAGAGCAAGCAAGCCAAGGCGGCTTTTGCGTCGGCCAAAGAGATCAAAAAGCGATCGAGTTGCAAGGAGCCTTTGTCGGTTTGGGGCTGAAGACGATTGCCAGCGAAGGTGTATTCGCAATCGGAAGGCAAAACCAAAACGTCTCCCCCATGCAAGGCTTGTGGGCCACGGGCGACGCTGACCTTGCGGCCGGTCATTTCTTCGAGGGCCTCGGCAAGCCGGATCAGAGAGGCCGAATCGGCATGGCGCTGCAAGATAAGCCAAGCGGCGTCTTCGGGAAAACCATCGGCGAATAAGGCCGGCATACGCGCCGGTCCTCCCGCCGAGGCAATGACCAAACCGATTTTGAGCATGAGACCCTTTCTTACGAGGCGCGCCTTTTATTCTTTGATATTCTCGAAAAAGTCATTGCCTTTGTCATCCATCACGATGAAGGCGGGAAAGTTTTTCACTTCGATGCGGCGCACCGCTTCCATGCCCAAGTCTTCGAAGGCGACGGTTTCCACCTTGAGGATGTTTTCCTTGGCTAAAATGGCGGCGGGGCCGCCTATGCTGCCTAAATAAAATCCACCGAAAGCTTTGCAGGCATCGCGCACCTGGCCACTGCGATTGCCCTTGGCCAACATGACCAAGGAGCCGCCTTCGCTCATGAATCGTTGCACATAAACATCCATGCGTCCAGCGGTGGTTGGGCCGAAACTGCCGGAAGGCGCGCCCTGTGGCGTCTTGGCGGGGCCGGCATAATAAATGGGGTGATTCTTGAACCAAGTCGGCATGGCCTCGCCGGCATCCAGCATTTGCAAAAGTCGCGCATGGGCCACGTCGCGCGCCACGATCAAGGGACCGGTGAGCGAAAGGCGCGTCTTGATGGGATAGCGGGAAAGCTCTTGCCGCAACCTGTCCATGGGCTGATTGAGATCGATTTCCACCGGTGCACTTTGCTTCACCGCATCGGGGCTGGGCAGGTATTGCTCGGGATGGGCTTCCATCTGCTCAACGAAAATCCCTTCGGCGGTGATTTTCGCTTTGATATTGCGATCGGCGCTGCATGAAACCCCAATGCCGACCGGGCAACTGGCGGCATGGCGGGGCAGGCGTATCACGCGCACGTCATGCACGAGGTATTTGCCACCGAATTGGGCGCCGATGCCGGTTTGCTGGGCGAGTTGGCGCACGCGCTCTTCCCATTCTTCATCGCGAAAGGCCTGCCCCAGGGCATTGCCCTCGCGCGGCAATTCGTCGTAATAGCCCGCCGAGGCGAGCTTCACGGTTTTCAAGGTGGCTTCGGCCGAGGTGCCACCGATGACGATGACTAAGTGATAAGGCGGACAAGCTGCGGTGCCGAGCTTGAAAAGTTTTTCTTGCAGGAATTTCAGCAAGGACGCTTCATTCAATAGGGACTTGGTCTCTTGGAATAAGAAGGTCTTATTCGCGGATCCGCCGCCCTTGGCCAGAAAGAGAAACTTGTAAGCATCACCAGGCACGCCGGCGATGTCGATTTGCGCAGGCAAATTGTTGCCCGTGTTTTTTTCCTCGAAAAGGCTAAGCGGGGCCATTTGTGAATAGCGCAAATTGTGCTTTTGATAGGTGTCGAAAATTCCCTCGGCGAGCGCGTCTTCGTCATTGCCGTCGACCCAAACCTGCTGACCTTTTTTCGCCATGACTATGGCGGTGCCCGTATCCTGGCAAGAAGGCAATTCCCCTTGCACGGCCACGACCGCATTTTGCAGAAGGTTCATGGCGACGAAGCGATCATTGTCGCTTGCTTCGGGATCGTCTATGATGCGCCGCAATTGAGCGAGATGATTGCTGCGCAAAAGAAAGTTCACATCGCGCATGGCTTCATAGGCCAATAGACGCAAACCCTCGCGGGCGACCATGAGAACCGGTTTGCCCTGAAAGCTTTCGACTCGCACGTGATCGCGGGTGACAAGACGATAAGTCGTCTTGTCGGGTCCGAGGGGGAATTGAATGATGGGTTGGAAAGCTGGCATGTATTCACCCTTTGGGACTAAGCGGAATTACGGCCCGCATTGATGATGGCACCCATGCTTTTCACCACCAGTTTCTCCAGGGCTTCTTTGGCATAGGTAGGATGGCCGGAAGAATCTTTGCGCGCATGCTTGAGCTGAAGCAAGGCCCATTGCTGGATGACCAGAACCGGCAAGACGATTTTCTCTCGCATGTGGATGGACTCGCGCACGGCCGGTGTGGTTTCCATGAGTTTTTGCTGACCTGTGACAGCCTTCAACATTTCTTTGGAAAGCGTAGCCTCTTTAAAAATGCGCCGCCAGAGTTTGCCGAAACGCTTGTCTTTTTCCAGGTATTGCGTCAAAGGGAAAAAGCTTTTCGAAAGACTCATCATGGCATTCTCGACCATGGTGCGGAAAAACAAGGATCGTTGATAAAGCTCTTCGAGCTTGCGCTTTTGGCCTTGGCCTGCCAACTTGCGAAAACCTTCGCCCACCCCATAAAAGCCGGGAATGTTTTGCTTCATCTGACTCCATGCCCCGACAAATGGAATGGCGCGTAAATCCTCGAAGCGGAGGCTTTGTGATTTTCGTCGCGTAGGGCGGCTGGCAATATTGAGCTGGCCATAATAGGCCAGTGGAGTCATTTCTTCGAGATAAGGCAGGAAAAGCGGATCTTCGCGCAATTGCCGGTACGAAGCCAGGCTTATCTTGGAAAGGCGTTCGAGGAAACGCACCCCGCTTTCATCCAAATCGACTTGCTCCGGCGTGAAAATGCGGCTTTCCAGGCATGCCGTGAGCAATTGCTCGACATTGTAGCGCGCGGCATCGCGAGTGCCGAAATTCGAACTGACGGTTTGCCCTTGTATGGTCAACTGAATTTCTTCGTTGGCGATATCCGAGCCGAGGGAGCGATAAAACTTGTGGGTATTGCCTCCGCCGCGCGAAGGAGGGCCGCCGCGTCCATCGAAAAAGACAATGCGCACGCCATATTGCCTCGAAAGCGCGGTCAGCTTTTGCTTGGCTTGATAAATGGCCCAGTTGGCGGTGATATAACCCCCGTCCTTGGTGCCGTCCGAAAAACCCAGCATGATGGTTTGCACCATGCCGCGTCGCTTCAGGTGAGCCGAATAAACAGGCGAGGTATAAAGCTGCTGCAAGACTTTTTGCGCATGATGCAAATCTTCAATGGTCTCGAATAAAGGCACGATGTCGAGCTGCAATTTGTCGGCTTTCCAACCCGCAAAGCGGGAAAGAGCAAGCACGCCTAAAACATCGGCGGTCGAGCCGGCATTGCTGATGACATAGCGGTGCAAGGCTTTTTCGCCTTGACGTGATTGGATATTGCGGATGGCGACCAAGGTCTCCACGGTGTCACGCGTTAAACCATCCAAGCCTTGCCAATCGCCAAGCGAGCGCAGGACATCCTGGCCCAAAAGCTTTTCAAGTAAATGCCCTTGGGCCGTCTCAGATAAATCGGCATAGCCTAAGGCCGCTTCTGCTTCGGCGCCGGGAGTCATGGCACCAGGAGCGGCCATCAATTCGGCAAGGCATTTGGCATGAATACGGCTGTCCTGCCTCACATCCATAGATGCGAAATGAAAGCCGAAAGTCTGCACCTTGTGAATGAAGGCGTCGAGTTGCGGCAAATAGAGTCCGGCATGCTTTTCAATCAGGGCATTACGGAGAATACGCAATTCGTCCAGCAGTTCACGTGGGTCGGCATAGGGCTCTTCGCCGTTTTCATCGCGACCGGACTCATTTTGCCGTTCGCGCAAGGTGGATCGGACGCGCTTGAAAACCATGGCCAAGGGCTGCGCCACCCCGTCGAAGGTAAGGCGACGGCGCAATTGCCGCAAGTCTTCGAGATAAAGCCGAAGAATGGCCTCATGCAACCGGCGTGAAACTTCCAAGGTCACAGCCGCCGTGACAAAGGGATTTCCGTCGCGATCGCCGCCGGGCCAAAAGCCCAATTCGACCTTAGCCGGAATAGCGAAAGGATCGCCGCCGCCGGGCAGGGTCGAAACAAGTCGGGCTTGAATTTCGGGCAAGGTGGGATAAAAAACATTTTCGAGAAACCACAGCAAGCTCGTGGCTTCTTCCAAGGGCGTCGGCTTACGGCGATTTTGAAAGCGAGTTTGGCCCATTTGCAAAAGCAAATCGCGTATTTCGCCAAGGCGATCTGCCGCTACCGCGCGACTGAGATCCGAAAGGATGCCGAGTATGGTGTCGGGATAAAATTGGGTAGGATGGGCTGTGAGGACAATCCGCACCTTGGCATCGCCCAGCGATTTGAGCAATTCAGATCCCTTGCCTTGATCCGCCACGCGATGAGCCAAATGCACTAAAGTCCCGGGGCCTTCAACATCATTGATCTTGGCGAAGGCGGCGTCTTCGAGGGCATCGAAAAGAACGACTTGTCGCTCGACCAACTGAAGAAATTGAAAGAGATGCTTTAGCTTCGCTTCAGGATCGCGCAAATGCTTGCGCTGGCGGAAATAGGCTTGCACGATTTCCAGCGGGGAATGGCCTTCGGCCAATTTCTCGCCGCAGAAGCGCGTGAAAATGGGGAGCTGAACTCCGGTGTCGTCCAAACCCTCAAAAGGCAAGGTCAGGAAGAGGCCGTTATAGAGCTGGTATTTCACGGCCACCTGTTCACGAAAGACATTCAAGGCGCGTTGGGCGGCATTCATGGCAATTCCTTTCAAGTCACAGAAAGATTGGGCTTGACGCCCAGCAAAACGCCTTCTCGGCGCATGCGCATCAAACGTTCACGATATAGGGCTTCGCGGCCATCCACCGCCATGAAGTTTTGCACGGCCTCAGCCACCGCATCCTCGGAGCCATGGCAATCAAGCAAGTCAAAGCCCTGCCCGAAACGCCAATTCACGATGGCATAGGGTTTTTCGGCAATGGCCTGTGGGCCTGGCGAAGCCGAAGGATTTGCCGCCGCTATTGGAATTGCGGAGTTCTTCGCGGGCAAAAGCACCAGAGTGACCTCGTCGCGAAATTCTCCCGGGCGTATGCCATATTGGTCTTCGACGAGAAAATCGCCTGAGTCCAGGGAGCAGAAAGGCAACCCTTCCACGCCCAATTCGGCGGGGAATAATTCGAAAAAGGCTATGGTATAGCCTTGCCCGGCAAGATCAATTTGAGATTTACAGGACGCCAGTCTGGCCCGATCGCGGCGTAATTGCTTTTCAGATTCTGGCCACCGTCCCAAGAAATATTCCAGTCCGGCTTCGAAAATGGCATCGGGCAAATTCTGACTGCGGCCCGCAACCACGCGCCAGATCTCCAAGTCAAAAAGCACCCAGGGCCTTTTTGCCGCAAAGTCGGCGGAAACAAATTCCAAAGCGACCTGGGCCGGTGGCGGCAGGCGCCGATTTTCATAGTGCTCAACGACTCCGAACTCTCGGCCTTCCTGATCGCGAAGAAAGAATTGGGGTCGTGGCTTTTCGCCCGCTAGGGCATGCCAAGGTTGAAACATTACCGCTTCCCTAGAATGGGATCAAAGTTATAAATTGACCCACCGCCCCTTATGTCCGCCGCTGTTCAAGCCATTTGGCAACGCCTACAGGCCACCCTCCCCGCCCTCGCCTTCTTTGGCGGTTTTCTGTGGGACGCTCTGACTCTTGGGCGCAATGTGAATCCCCTCGATTTGTGGATCCTGGCTGCTTATTTGGCCGGGGCTGCGCTCTTGCTTCTAGGGTTGGCCAAACGCACCCAGGTGCAGTCCAACAAACTTGAGGAAAGCCAGACAACAATCGGGACCGAAGGATTTCGCGCCTATCACTCGACCGCTAAGACCTGGCTTATACACGAGGGGCCTTATTTCGCCTTGCAGTTTTTCTTCGGGGGCCTGTTCAGCGCTTTATTCATCTTTTATTTCAAAAGTTCATCTCACTTTACAGCCTATTTCGTGGCCATCGTTTTGGCCGGCTTGCTCATCGCAAATGAATTTCTCGAAAATCATTATGGTCGCTTCACCCTGACCTGGACCCTTTTCGGCGTATGCTTCATACTGCTTCTCAATTTTGCGATTCCGCATGTTTTGGGAAGTATGCATTGGCTTTTATTCTATGCCAGCACGGCTTTGGGAGCCTTCGGGACTCATGGCTTGCGGCTTCTATCGCCAGGTCGCCCTGGCAGAATCGGACCGACTTGGGCCGCAGCCATTATTTTGGCGGCAGCCAATTTCGCCGACATTATTCCTCCCGTGCCCTTGGTGCAAAGAAATTTGGTCATGGGCCAAAACCTTGTGAAAGCGCCTGGAATTTATAGGCTAGAAGTCGAAGCCGCCCCCTGGTGGGTGTTTTGGAGATCCCAAGACAATGACTTGCATGTGGCGCCAGGGCAGCGGCTTTTTTGCATGACCTCCATCTTTGCACCCAAAGATTTGCACACCACCCTTTATCACCGCTGGTTGCGCCATGACGAAAAAAAAGGATGGGTCACCGTTTCCCGAATCGGATTTGGACTCAGCGGCGGTCGTCAGGGGGGATTTCGTGGTTTGACTTATAAGCAAAACCTGAGCGAAGGGGAATGGAAAATCAAGGTGGAAACGGCGGATGAAAGAACCGTGGCCACCCATCGCTTCCAAATTCATTTTTCTCCTCCGCGGGACAGCTTGAAATTGAGTATTTGGGATTTATAAGGCCGTCAATCCAGATCCCGTGCGAAACGGGGAAAAGGATCACATTCCGAAAGTCGTGATCACACCTTATCTTTTGCTTTCGAATTAACGCGACCTTCGTTTGCTCCTAACCGGGAAGTCTGCGAATCGTTGGCGAGCACTTTATCGTAGGGAAGGTTTGCCATGGCGGCCATATTGCTGGTCGAGGATGAGGACATGCTCCGCAGCCTTCTCAAGGACTTATTGTTGCACAAGGGCTTTTCCGTGATGGAAGCGGCCAATGCCAATGAAGCTCTAGCTCATCGAGACTCTGGTTTCAAACCCGACCTATTAATCACCGATGTCGCCATGCCCGGCATGAATGGTGAGGCCTTAGCCGAAGAAATGCGCGAGAGACAGCCCGACTTGAAGGTGATTTTCATGTCAGGCTATGCCGGCACCAGCGCATCGGCCATTCAGAATTCACTGAACAATGGCGACGTGGTCTTTTTGCAAAAGCCATTTCGCATGACCTTACTCATGGAAAAAGTCCGCGCTTTATTGGGCGAGTAGTTTTACGGGAGCTCTTAGCGAGTCCGCGAGGACAAGCGAATGGCGACGAAATCGTCGATATTCTGAAGCAATAAATCCACGAGCTTCGGGTCGAAATGCGTTCCTCGCCCTTCGCGGAAATAGGCGACAATCTCCTCTAGCGGCCATGCCTCTTTATAAGAACGCTTGCTACCCAAGGCATCGAAAACATCTGCCACCGTCGTAATGCGGCTATAGAGGTGTATTTCGTCGCCTTTGAGCCCCAGGGGATAACCGGAACCATCGTATTTCTCTTGGTGCTGTTTGGCCACCAAGGCGCCCATTTGAAGCACTTCTAATTGGCAATCCTTAAGCAAGGCATAGCCGACCTCGGTGTGCGACTTCATGATTTCCCACTCGTCAGGAGTAAGCTCGCTGGGCTTTTGCAGAATATGATCGGGAATTTCAAGCTTTCCGATATCATGCATGGGTGAAATCTGTTTAACCAAACGCGCCTCTTCTGAGGGCAATCCGCATTTCAAGGCCAGAAGCTCGGCATAAGCCGCCACCCTTTGCAAATGCGCTATCAGTTCACGCTTGCCGGAATCGCTTTCCTCGACAAGGGGTCGGTTCTCAAGAATTTCCTGGGGAGTCACGCCATTGGCGAGTTTACGCAAGCTCATAAGCAGGGAAATGGGAATTTCCGTGGTTTTATGCTCCCCTATAGCCTTATGCAATTCGAAAAAGCTATCGATGACCGATCCTGAGGGACGCGCGTTTGCGACCTCTTTAGGTTGGGATGCGGGACGAGACTTCTCGTCAAAATTCGAGGGTAAAATCACCTTGGTCGAAAATATACCTCATGCCAGGATGGCGGCCTGCGCGGCTAAATCAGCAGAATGGCCAAATCGGGCAAAGACGCTTTGCCGCCACCAAGGCACCTTCCCGAATCATTTTAGTGTTTTTAGAGCCCACCGTCGCCGTAGAAGCTTTAACCATGGCCTCCACCCACCGGGATAAATTCGCCTCGGCTTCCTCCAAGTCGGCGTCCTGTTCACGCCCCAATCGGGTCATATTACGCACGCCGGCGCGTATAAAGTCCTTCACATTTTGCGCGCATGGGACCGTGAATTCAAAGCCCGCTTGGGCCGCAATTTCGCGGGCGGCCACCCACAAGCGTTTTTCGATATCGGCAGCTGAAACGGAAAGGCTAAGGGCATGGTTCATAAAGCATCCTGGTTTAAGCCAAGGTTCGACCGCGCATAGGTTTATTTTACGCGGCAAGTTGGCCGAATCTAAATAAATTGACCGGCAATCAGAACGAGCCATCCTTTTCCATGGCCGCGGTGCTGCGAGGTGGCTGGGAGTGGTCTCGTTTTTCTCTTACCGATGGTAATCGTTTGAATGAAGGGCTTCTTGTCTCTGCCAAATTGGTTTGTCTTTAGCCTTTTCCTTGCGGGATGGGGAGCTCTGCCAACCTTCGCAGGCGAGGGCTTGCTGGTAGCCGGCGGTCGGGTACAAGGCAGCATCGATTTGCAGCCTGGGAATGACTATTTCGAAGGGCCTACCCTTGGTTATTCCAACTACCATCTATTTAATCACAAGCTGCAATTGCAAGCGGCTTACCTGACCAATCGCCTCGAGGTGGTTTTTCGCCCCCGGGTGCCAGTCCAAGACTGGTATCTCATGACTCCCGTTTGGCATTGGGGCCGGAATCAATGGTTTGATCCAACCTTTCAGCTCGACCTGGGTTGGACTTGGTTCGATGACGAGGGCTTGGGCTTGGACAATACGGCATGGCTGGCGTCCCCAGCCTTCGGCCTCAACTTCAATCTGGGGGAGGGACGCTATGGTCTTCACCTAGGCCTAGGCTATCAGGCCTTGACGTCTTCTCTGGTGAATCCCGCGACGGCCTTCATCAGCTTCTGGAGCTTGATGTAAATTGGCTTTTCGCCCCTAGCCAAGAACTCCCTATGAAATCGGTTAAGCCATGGCTTCTTAGCGTTGTGTTTCTCGCGGGCCTGGCTTTGTTCTGGGCTTGCGGACTCAATGAACCCGAATGCGATGCCGTCTGCGAATCCGATTGGTTGGATGGTCGCCGTTATGACGACTCGAGTTTTGAAGCCTTAATCGGCACGCCTGCCTTCGATTCATCCATTCGACTTTCGACGCGCCTACCCCACCCCGATTCGTCCCAATTGCGATTGCCCGTGGTGATTTGCGCCCATGGGTTTACGGCCTCGACTTTTGAATGGCACGAATTCAAGGACACGGTGGCATTGAAAAATCGCATCGCCCCCGCCTCGAATCAAGCCGATTCGATTTTGGTTTCCCGCATCCTTTTGGGCGGGCATGGCGGCAATCTTGCCGATTTCCGGGCCAGTCATTGGCAAGACTGGCTCGCGCCCATTCTGAAGGAATATGACAGCTTAGTTGCCCGTGGATACACCGACATCAGCCTAGCTGCTGCCTCTACCGCTTGCCCCCTTTTACTTGAAGCCATTTATGCAGGCGAATTCAATCAGCAGCCGCCGCGTGAAATCTTTTTCATCGACCCCATTATCGTTCCCACCAATAAATTTTTGACTCTCGCCACTATCATCGGCCCCATTGTAGGCAATATCGAAGATGTCGGCGATTCTTTGGAGCAAAAGCATTGGTATGCGAATCGCCCGGCCGAACAGCTCGAAGAGCTTTATGCCTTACTGAATCGGGCCAAAAATCGTTTGGAAAACGGCCTGACCCTACCGAGCGGGACGCGTCTGAAGGTTTATAAATCGCGGCATGACAATTCTGCCGATCCTGTTAGCGCGCTGTATTTGAAAAAAGGCTTGATTCCAAAAAACGGCGGCAAAGCCGAAGTGGAAATGATTGATTCGCGCTTGCATGTTTTCACCCGACTGGATGGCCGATCGACCATTACCGCCCAGGACCGGGCCACCCAAGGCCGCGTCTTTTCCGAAATGATACTGCGATTGCGAAATCGCTCCATCCATCACTGAGACAAGAGGAATGACATGAAACGGATTTTTTTCTGGTTGCTGCAAGCCTCCCTGCTGGTATGCCTTTTCGCATGCTCGGATGAGAAAAAGTTGGAACCACGTATCGTGATGCATCCCAATAAATCGATTTGGAAGGAGTGGAAAATCGAACGAACCCCAAAGGGAGACACTCTGATTCAAGGCCCTTTCAAAGAATATTTTTGGAATGGCTCACCTGCGGCCAGCACGATTTACAAGGACGGATTGAAGGAAGGTTCTTCCCAGGCTTGGTATGACAATAATGCCGTGAAATGGGTCAAGGTCTATGCCAAAGGCAAGCCCGCGCAAACCTGGCGCTTGTTCACCCCATCCGGCAAAAATTGGATGGAAATTTCCTACAATGCCGAAGGCAAAATCGAAGGCAAGGTCAAGATCTGGGACCGCGTCGACGCCGCGACTATTCATGAAGCCACCTACAAAGACGGCTCCTGTATTGAGGGCGATTGCGGTGCGGTCACGACGCCGGTCATTCCAGACGACTTGCCCGAGGCCAATAAGGTCGCCCTTCGCAAGGATTTGGAAATACTTCCCGAGTTCATGGAATAAATTCTTTGTCCCTGCCGGCGCTTCCCAATCTTTGGCGGTATCGCCGTCCCTTGGGGTTGGGCTTATCGCTTTCCCTAGCCGCGGAAATGCGCCGGGAATGGGATCGACTGGGCTTAAGTTCTCACGTCGCAGGTAAGCGCATTGCCTTGGGGCTGGGTAGCCGAGGCATTACTGGCCTCGTGGAAGCCGCGCGAACGCTGGTGGCATGTATACTCCAAGCGGGCGGTGAGCCCTTTGTAGTGCCTGCCATGGGCAGCCACGGCGGCGCTACCGGCGAAGGTCAGCGGGAAATGCTGGCGGGGCTTGGCCTCACTCCTGAAAGCCTGAATTGTCCCGTGATTTCCAGCATGGAAGTTGTCGATTTTGGGCCTAGCCCCGAAGGCCATCCGCTTTATTGCGATGCCCAGGCGGCCAAGGCCGATGGGATTTTGCTTTTCAATCGCATCAAGGCACATACCAGCTTCTCGGGCCCGGTGGAAAGCGGCATTCAAAAAATGCTGGCCATCGGCTTGGGCAAGGAAAAAGCAGCTACCTGGCTACATGCCCAAGGCCCATCGGGACTTGCCCATCAAATGCCCCAAGTCGCCCGCGCTTTATTGTCGCGACTGCCTTTTATCGCCGGCTTCGCCGTCATCGAAGACGCGGCGCACCAGCCTGCCAGGCTGGAAGCCATGACGGCGGAGAATTTGTCGACGCGTGAAACCGAATTGCTGATCTATGCCAAGTCGCTGGCACCCCAATTGCCAGTGCAAAATCTTGACCTGCTTATTGTCGATCAAGTCGGCAAGAATATCAGTGGAACCGGCATGGATACCCATGTCATCGGCAGGTTACGCATTGCCGGAGAAGCCGAGCCAACCGCTCCGAAAGTCGCAGCAATTGCTGCTTTGCGCCTCACCGAAGCCAGCCACGGCAATGCCTTGGGCATTGGCCTCGCCGATTTCACTACCACCCACCTCGCCGCCCAAGTCGATTTTGCGGCGACCTCCCGCAATGTCGCCGCCACAGGAAACCTGGAAAGGGGCCGTTTGCCTCTGGCTTTTCCAAACGATCAGGAAGCTATCCTGGCGTCGCTCCGCCATGTCTTTCGTCGCCACCCCGAGGGCATGGCGAATGCCCGCATACTACGTATTGCCAATACCCTGGAATTGGGAGAAGGGTGGTGCAGCCCGGCCCTTTTGCAAGAAATTCGTGCGCTACCTGGCATGTGGATGGCAGAGTCCGCCCAACCCTGGGGGTTTTCCTCCGAAGGCGATTTGCAAATACCGGGTTAGGGCTCCGGAGCCCTTAGGCTAGGTGTACTGAAAAATCAGAATGCAAATGCTGTTGAAGCATTTGTTCCACAAAAGCCAAGGTCCCGGTCATGGAACTGGGACAGGTGCCACAAGCACCCGCATAGCGAATTACAGCCATATGGCTATTCCAATCCACGAGATCCAAATCTCCGCCGTCCGCGTTCAGGCCGGGCCTCACATGCTCGGTGAGCAAGGCTTCGATGTGATTTTGTTGCGCTTCGCGGGATAAAGCTGCGAAGCGCCTTTCGGCTTCGCCCGCATTTTCAGCAATCGCAGGTGAATTTGGATTTCCCATCAAGGGTTCTTCGCCGGGCCTTTGTTCATCGGTATTCGAGGAGAAAAATCGCGCCGGTGCCTCTTCTAAAATATCCGCGATCGGCGTGATGAGTGACTCCCATGTGACGTCTTCATACTTCGTGATGGTGACGCTGGCGCCCACGAAAAAAACCGCGCAGACATAGGGCAATTCAAAAAGCCGAGCCGCTAGGGGATCGGCCTGAGCCGACTCAACCGTGGGAAAATCCCGGGACCCCGCAGCCAGCAGGGGCTCTTGCAAATGAAAACGACGGGCTTGGGGATTCGGCGTTTCCGACGTTTTGAGAACCTTGGGCATGGCGCGGCCAAGGTACTAATTGCCCCACTCCAAACCGCATGGATTGGACTTGCGAAGGGCCCGATTCAATTACCTTGGGATGAAGGGTTAACTAAGCATGAATTCCACCACATCTGTGGAAGCCAATGGCGCGGTCGTGCATCACGAATACGCGCCCGATTTCGGGGACAAATGGCTTGCCCTAATCAAGCGCATCGTCCAAAACCCCGAAACCCGCCACCAAAGCCTCGACACCTATTCTGCTTTCGCGGCCTGGATGCCTTTGCAGCGCAAGCCCAATCGCGCCATGGAAAAGACTTTGCGCTTTTCCGACCGCAGCCTGCCCATTCACCTCTCTTCGCCAATTATTCTTGCAGCTGGGGCAAACAAATACGGCCAGCATTTACCCGATTATGCATCGCTTGGCTTCGGCGGATTGACGGTAGGATCCGCCACACTTTCGCCTCGAACCGGGAATGACTTTCGACCCCGTATTCGACTCTTGGAAGATGAGCGTGGCATGCAAAACGCCATGGGCCTCAATAATCCCGGCATCGAGGTCATCGCTCGCGAAGTGGATCAAAACCTCGAAAAATGCCATCGTCGCGGCATGGCCGTCGGTATCAGCGTCGCTGATACGCCCGGAATCACAGCTGAAGATGCGATTATCGCCGACACTTCGGCAACCTTTCGTCGGGCCTATGCCGCGGCAGATTATGTCGAACTCAATTTGAGCTGTCCCAATACCGGTTCCGATCGTCTCGATGCGGATCCCGGTTTCCTGCACACCTTGCTGCAAGAGCTGATGGACATTCGCAAAGCATTGGTTCCCCGCAAGGCGGTCTTCGTCAAGCTTTCACCGGACATGAATGCCCGAGCCTTGGATAATGTATTGCGTATTATCGCAGACACCGGTATCACCGGCGTGGTTTTGTTCAATACCTTCCCCGCAGAGAAGGCTCGCTTTCTCAAAATGCGCACCACCGACGAAGCCATTTTGCCCGTCACTGCCGACGGACGCAAGGGTGGGCTTTCCGGACGCATGCTTTATAAAAACACCTTGCCGGCGGTGAGGCATATTCGCCAAGCTCTGCCTAAGGCGACAATATTCGCTTCCGGTGGCATTGACCACGGAGCCAAAATATTTGACCTGCTCGAAGCGGGTGCCGATGCGGTGCAAGTCTATACCGTGATGGCCTACCGTTGGAATGCCGCCTGGAAAATGCAACGCGAATTGCTGGAAGCCATGCGGGCACGCGGCATCACCAGCCTCAACGAAGACGCATGAGATTTTCGCCTCGCCAAGGCTTCACGAAGAGGCCATGGCTTTCGGCATTGTTTTTCATACTAGGCTTTTTTCCGACTTCGTCACTTAGTCAAGCCGTCGACTCCACCTTTGCCATGTTGGAAGCCGAGTCGCATTTTAAGCATCGTATTTTCTTAGCCGCAGGCTATGCCCTTTCTGGAACACCCCAAACCGGCGCGTATTGGCATTTTGCTCCCAGCTGGCAAGGTGGACTGGAATTTCGCAGCTGGTCGGCCACTGCCCGGACAAGCATGGATCATTGGCCGGAAATAGGCCTTCATTTGCGGCGCATTTGGCTCGCGGCCGAGGAAAACGAGGCTCTCCGCAATTCCGAATATGTTGAGTTTGGATTGGGCCTCTTCCCCGCCTACAGCTTCGCCCTGACGGATTTGGAAACCTTTATGCCTTATGACAAGAGGCTTGGGTATCGCGGTATGTTGCGCGCTGCCATTGGTCAATATTGGATGCCCTTCAGCAATGTGCCTTTCGGCTTGGATGCCAATGTGGTCCTAGGTCGCTATTTGGACGGGCATCCCCCAGGTTACCCCCACCGCGATCTCCTGACCTTGACCGTCACCTTGTTCTGGGTGCCGGATTGGCATCCTGGTAGGTAACGCGCGCCTTACCGGCTCGAAAGCCGAAGTGTCGGCTCAATGCCCCCGAGCCTGAGCCGCTTGATAGACGCGCTCCACGCCAACTGCGAATGCGGCGTCGCGATAGCCTACCCCCAGGGTTTTGCTTTTCGACAAGACTTCGCCCAAAGCCGCCGACATGAATCGATCCAATTCCAGGCGATTTTCCTGACGGCTCCATTGATGCACCTGGATATTTTGCGCCCATTCGAAATAGCTGCCCACCACGCCGCCGGCATTGGCGAGAATGTCGGGCACCACCACCACGCCGCGAGCGGCTAGCAGGGAGTCGGCCTCGGGTGTGAGGGGTGCATTGGCACCCTCGATAACAAAGCGCGCCTTCACGGCCCCCACATTGCCAGCATGCACGACATGGCCCAAGGCCGCAGGCACCAGAATATCGCATTCGGTGGCGAGTATATCGTGCTTATTGCCCGCCACAAAATCGCCGCTTTCGGCTTGAGACAAATTGCGGCCCGCGTCGAGATTCACGATTAAGGCTTCGACATCAAGTCCTTTGGGGTTCACGCGGGCACCGGTGACGTCATTGACGGCCACCACCTTGGCTCCCATGCGATGCAAGTGCAGGGCAGCATAGCTGCCCACATTGCCGAAGCCCTGCACCGCCACGGTCTTACCCGTGAGCGTGTCTTGATGGGCTTCTAAAATGCCGCGCGTGATCAACGCCACGCCGAGACCCGTAGCGTCAATGCGATCGGGTATGCCACCCACCATCAGGGGTTTGCCCGTCACCACGGCGGGAGAATAGCCATGCACGAGGCCATAGGCGTCCATGATCCAGCCCATGACCTTAGGCGATGTGCCCATGTCGGGAGCGGGAATGTCTTGGTAGGGCCCGATCACATTTTTCAAACTATGGGTGAAGCGCCGAGTCAAAGCCTGCAATTCACGGTCACTCAGAGATTTGGGATCGACGGCAATGCCACCTTTGGCACCGCCAAAGGGAATATTGACCAAGGCGCATTTCCAGGTCATCAGCGAAGCCAAGGCCTTGACCTCATCGAGATCGACTTCGGGATGATAGCGTATGCCGCCTTTATAAGGGCCACGAACGCCATTATGCTGCACGCGATAGCCTTCAAATACCCGTAATTCGCCTTTGTCGTCGAGCACTGGCAGGGAAACCTTGATTTCACGCCAGCACGTGGTCAGCAATTGTCGATAACCCGGTTTCATGGCAATCAATTCAGCAGCGCGCAAGACTTTTTGATTGACGGCTTCAAAGGGCGAAGTAGAGGACGCGGAGGACATGGTGGACATAAACCTTCCCGGAATAAGGGATTACTTGGCCATTATACACGTCTCAGCATGAAAAAGTTTAGCGGCTTCAGGGAGGCGCCGACATGCCTTCTCGGCATAGTTTTTCCCTTGAGCATTTTTCATTTGCGCGGCCAAGGCCAGCCAAATTGACCAGGATTTGCCTTCCGGATTTTCGTCACGAATCGTTTCAGGATCGGGCAAGCGCAACTTGGCGATATCGCCAGCGGCGCAACGCCCCAGGGCATGAATAGCCATTTGACGCACGGCCAAGGAAGAATCTCCGAGAAAGGCCCGCAGGGAGTCACATCCGGGGTACGGGGCTATGGCGGCCAAGGCCCAAAGCCTTTGATGCCTTTCCGTCTCCGGCGCATCCGCCAAGCCCTGCCACAGCGGAAGGCTCGCTCCCGCTCGCGGAACCATGCCCAGGACCCGGGCCGCCATGCGTCGGATTTCAGGCTTTTCATGCGAGATATAGCGCAAACCCAAGGGCTGAAGCGAAGAGTCGGCCATGGTGGAGGCCACATAAAGCAATTGCGCCTTCGCGCTATCGGACACGCCATCCAAGGCGCGTGTCAAGGCCAAGGCCGGTTGGGCATGACGGCCGGAATCGGCAAGCAAACCGAATAAGCGCTCGACATACCGTCTTTGTCTCGGAGTTTGATCGAAAAGGCGATGAGTCAACAAGTAATTCACCGTCACGGTATCCAAGCGAATCAGTTTTTTCTCACAACTATCCCGTGCCACTTGCAAACGGGGTTCACCCGTGGCCGCCGTCAGGAACAGGGAGTCGAGTGGGGTGAAAGAAGGCAGGGAGTCGATCAGGGGTGCAGGCTTGGCATGAGCCAAGGTCGAGAGTATGCAGACCCATAGCCAAGCCATGACCAAGGCAAACCTTGGCTTGCAATGACCATAGCCCCGAAGCTTTCGGTTAGCGATCTCGCCCGAAACCATTGCCTCGCCCATCTATGCCGAAAACCTTCCAGGCCGAAGCATTGCTTCGTCCTAAGGGATAAATGTCTTGCCCGGCGGCATCCAAGAAAAATCCGAAACTGCCGCGATCGCGGCGCATGTCCGCATGACCTAGATTCATTTTCGGCTTTATTCCCAAATAAGCGTCTTCGCCTGCAAAATCAATGAGGAGGCCGACACCATTCGCGCTACCCGCGCCTTGGCTCATGTCGGTGGCGACATATTGGTCGCCGCCGCCGAGCTCGACAAGCAGGCCCAAGCCTCGATCATGGCCGCAACCCTGGCTTACGCCTTTGCTGTAGTAGCGATCATCGCCGGAATCATCCGCAAGCATGCCGACGGCCTCGTGTACACCCGCGCCTTGGGCATATTGATGGGCGACATAACGATCTGAGCCGCCATCATCGAGTAAGAGCCCCAGGGCATGCCAATAGCCCGAGCCCTGGGCAAAGATGTCGGCGGTATAGGTGTCATGCCCCGAGGCATCCCAAAGCACGCCAATGCCTCCCGCCTCCCCCAGCATGAAACCCGTGGCAAAGCCCTGCCCCATGCTTAAAAAGTGATCGCGATAACGCAAGTCATCCACATAGACGGGCCGCATGGCATAGGCATCATTGCCTGAACCATCGATGAGAATTCCTGCTCCCAAAGTCGAAGCTGAGGATTGGGCATACAGGGCCGCACTATAGCTGTCGCGCCCCGCCAAATCCTGCAATAGGCCGATGCCGAAAAAGCCAAAGCCTTGAGTGGCGCATCCGCCTTGGTACACGTCGTCTCCTGCGAAATCGATCAGGGAGGAAAAACCAAATAGGCCTGAGGCGAATCCGAACCCCGCGTCTTGATATTGATCGTTTCCCGCCAAGTCGGCAATGGCCATGAGACCGCCAAAGCCCGATAAAGAAGGCAAGGAATCGGCGCTATGGTAGGTGTCGTGACCCTTCAAATCGATGATGAGCAAGGCCTGCCCAGGCTTGCCTTGCCCCGTGATTTCCCAATGATCGTCTCCGCCGGCATCGACCCAGATACCGTCACGTACGCGATGCTTTTCGGAGCTGGAAGAACCCTCATGCCAAGCCATACCGGATTTGCGCACCAGCCTCCTTGCCGCCGCCAAGCCCTTCGGGATACCCAGAATGTGAAGGCTATCCAACAATTTTTTTTCCAGCGCTTGCAAGGCCCGTGCACCGCGAATCAATTCACCGCCAGGCAATTGATCTGCCAATTGGAATAGCCTCTCCGAACGCGCGGCCTCGCCGAGGCGATGCTTTTCCATGGTCACAGCATCGAGCAGGGTGTCTTCGGGGCGCATCACGAAAAGCTCGGCGGCGGATTGCCGCATAAAGGCCCAATCCTGTGAACTCACGGCTTTGGCAAAACCTTGAAGCGATCGGCTGATTTCACTCTGGCCTGGCTTGACCGAGAAAGTCGAATCCTCGCGCAGGAACCATGATAAAGGCGCCTGGGTCTGCAAAGCCGGCAAAAGAGAATCGACAGGTAAAACCTGTTGTCGACCCGCTTCCAATCGCCTTCGCCAGATTTGGGCCAAACCCTGAGTGCGTTTGGGATTTTGCAAGAGGCTCTCGGTTTCACTGAGACGATAGGGCACATTCTCAATGGACGCGGCCTGCAAATCGAGATCACTCCAATGGATACCATTGGGCTGAAGAATGACCTTTTCCAAAGTATCGAGAAAGTCAGATGCGCCTGAAGGCGACGAGGATAAAAACAAGCAAGCCATCGCCACCGAAATGGAGACGAAGTCCCTCATAGACCTAATTGCTTCAACAATCCGGAGACATCTCGCCCTTTGGAACGCATGTCAGAGATCAAGGTTTTCAAACGACGTTGCCCAAAATCGTGAGTGCTGGCTTGAATTGGAGTTTGGCCGCCCAAGCCCGCATGCGGGGCATGTAGCCAAGCATCCATGGACGCGCCATTTTCCGGCTCAAGTTGAATGCCTTCAATCACGGAATGGATCGAATCGCTGATGTCCATGCCGAGGCTTGCCATGATGCGGGCCACCGCCGAAGCAAAAGCAGGATCGAAAAGTGAAAGCCACAATTTGCCTTCGCGTAATTCCAAATGCGCCAGAGCCAGGCTTCGATGGCGGATTTCATAGCGACCGTCCGACAAGGTTTTCACCTTGGGATGGGCGGCCAATTCCAGGGTCCATCCGCGCCGCACCGGCAGGGACAATTCCATCACGGGAGCTGCCGTCAAAGTTCTTTCGGGACGACCGACTTCGGCGTCATAATTCATTTGCCGCCATTGGGCGAGAAATAGCGAACCATGCCGCCTCCACTCGTCACAATGCACGTCGGGTCGCATGGCTACGGTGGCACGTACGCCGAGATCGCGACATACCGATTGAGCCAAAGCCTCGAAATGCCCTGGATCCACTGGCCCTGGTGTCGCCAAGCGCGCCATGCCTGCATAGAATTGCCCGCGAAAGGGCAATAGCCGCATCCAGACGCCATGGCCTGGAGATGGAATGCGGCCGTCATGCCAGACTTTATGCACCTTGCCATGTCCCACTTGTCGCAAATGCGCTTCGTGTTCATTGGCTTCCACCACGAAATAAGGCCACATAGGAGTGAAGGACCATTTCAGTAAATCATGCCCCAGGCGCAAATCACGGCTTTCGATTTCGCGCGCCGCGCGTAAAATCGGCCTGGCATCGCTGTATTGCACCGAATAGTCCCAAAAAAAATTCTCTACCACGCTGCGGCCATAGTCGCCATCTTCCATCAAGGCATGATGGGGATAATTCTCCTGGCTAAGCTTTTCCCAATACTGCTGATAAAGCATTCGCAATGGGAAGAGATGCATGTGAAGATCATGCAAAACGCGGCGGTATTCGCGAAATTGCCCTTCCTGACCGTCTTCGGCGGTACGGGTTTCCGAAAAGGGCGCGCAACAAGTCGCATACGGTTCGGAATTACCGCATATGCATGAATTTCTTAGTTTGGCCGCGTCCATCTCTGGGTGGTAAAAGTAATGCGCATTGGAATCTTTGATTCGGGATATGGTGGGCTATCGGTTCACCGCAGCGTTCACGGCCTCTTGCCCGAATACGACTATGTCTATTTGGGGGATAATGCCCGCACGCCCTATGGCAATCGATCCTTTGAGGCCATATTGCGCTTTACCATCGAAGGGCTGGACAAGCTTTTCGCTGAGAATTGCCGCCTCGTGGTCATCGCCTGCAATACGGCCTCAGCCAAGGCCTTGCGCACGGTGCAGCAGCGCTATCTTCCAAGTCACTTCCCGGAACGCCGCGTGCTAGGCATCATTCGCCCTTCCGCCGAAGCCCTGGCGCTCAGGCCTCGCCGCGGCACGGTAGCCCTGTGGGCCACCGAGGGCACGGTTCGCTCGCAGAGCTATGCCCTCGAATTGCAAAAGCTGGCGCCGGAGCTGAACCTGGTGCAAATCGCCTGCCCCCTGCTGGTGCCCCTGGTCGAGGCCGGTGAAACCTCGGGTGAAGGCGTGGATTATTTCCTGAAGCGCTATTGGCAGGAAACCCTGTCACAAGCAAGGGACGTCTCTTGCCTGTTGCTGGCTTGCACCCACTATCCCTTGCTGTATCCCCGCATTCGAGCCTTATTGCCGCCCGAGGTAGACATTTTGGTTCAAGGCGACCTAGTCGCACCCAGCTTGGCGGATTATTTACGGCGACATCCGGAAATCACCGCCGATCTCTCGCGCAACCATTCCGAGGTTTTCCTCACCACCGACCGAACGGAAGGCTTCGATAGGCTCGCGGAAAATTTTCTCGGCCGTCCGGTGATATCCGAGCGCGTAGACTTGATAGCCACCTCTTTCACAGGCTGAATTGCGGGCGGAATCCGCTTCTATGCACTGGGTCGAGCAGACCCTGGCTTGACTTGGTTTGGTCCTGTGCTGTATATTAGGCAAGAGTTGGGGGATCCGGTTGCACGGGTCCCCCTACCTTTTTTTCACGATTTTCCATTCATTTCACACTCGGACAGGCTCGTTTCGTCTCTCCGTCTCCGCCGGAAACCCCTGCGGGAGAAAGGTAAGCCCTATGCTTAACACTCTGAAT
>JAYUVP010000278.1:0-19686 GCA_043753995.1 Fibrobacterota bacterium | reverse complement strand
TCTAAGAAAAGAAACCGACGAGGTTTTGGGCATTCTCAAATCCACGGGTAAAGGCAAGGCTGGCGTTGGCCAAAACCCTCTCGATGTCTTTCGCTTTTTTCTGATGCTCGGTGGCACCGGCTCGGGCAAGACATCCCTTCTGGAAAATTCGGGCGTGAACTTTCCCCGACGCTTTCCTGCCGCGGCCGATTTGGCGAGGCAAAACCGAAGCTTCACCCAATGGTGGATGAGTAGTCTCGGCATTTTTCTGGAAACCCCTTATCGCTATCTCACGGGTGAAGAGGGGGACGAAGAATTCACCGCCTTTCTCAAACTCATTGAAAACGAAGGCAAGAAAACCACCCTCGACGGCATTTTGCTAACGGTTTCCCTTCGTGAAGTCATCCAATCCGCGGAAAGATTGCCCGACCTAGCGGCGCGTTATCGCGACCGGGTCGCCTTGGTGCAATCGCAATTAAGCCTCGAATTGCCGATTTATGTGGTTTTCACCCATGCCGATTTATTGCCAGGCTTCACTGACTTTTTCAATAATTTGCGTGACCCCGACAGCCAGCAAGTCCTTGGAGCCACCTTTGCCTTGAAAGGCAATTTTGGACCGATACGCCAGCGTTTCGAGCGCGAATTCAAACGCATTTGGGACAATCTTCACGCCCGCACGCCCTATCGCTTGGCCCAAGTCACCGACATCGGCCAGAAGCAACGCATTTTCGCTTTTGCCAATGAATTTGGTGCCGCCCAAGAGCGCCTAGGCACCTTTCTCGAACATCTTTTCAAAGAAACCATGAATCGCGAACGCCCCTTGTTTCGCGGTTTTTTTCTCACCAGCGTCACGGCTGACGGACAAGCGGTAGGGACAATGGATCCCTTTGCCCAGGCCCAGGCGGCCCAGGTCTTTCATCCTCTCGATCCTCGCGCGAAACTCGCCAAACCCATGGCCATGAGCTCGGCTGCGGCTACGGGGCCCACCACTCGCTCGCTTTTCACCCACTTGATTTTCAGCGGCGTTCTAAAAAATGACCTTAGTCTAGCCCGCTTTCCAGGTTATCGACTGGGTTCGGTTTCGAGACGTTCCCTACTTATGGGCGGCATTACGGCTGTTTTCTCGCTCTTGATTTTAGCCTGGGGCATTAGCGGCTATTTCCTCTCGACATCGCGTTTGCATGCTCTCGGAAATTTGACGGTTGCCACCGGACAATTGCGCTTCGCCCAGCCTTCTCAATTTCCTCGGGAATTCGCGGTACTCGACAGCCTACTGCAACGTATTCGTGCCTTGCAAGAAGGCGGCGAAGGCGGGTGGATGCTGCCTCCCGGATTCGGCCACAATGCCGAAGCCATTCGTCTCGCCACTCGCACTCATCAAGCGCAAATGGACCGGCTCATCACCCGCCCAGCCATGCGCTCCTTGACGGCGGCACTGGCAGTCGGCGCCTCGGATTTCTTCCCCTCGCAACAAGGCGCCTTGCATGACCAACTCAAGATGTATTTGCTGCTGACCCCTTCGGGGCACGAGCATCTGGAAGAACTCAAGCCAGAAGAATTCGGTGCCCAATTGAATGGCTTTTGGGCGCCGGAATTGGGATCGCGGATGGGCATAGAGAATTTGCCTCCCGATTTCGAGACTGCATTCGAAGACCATAGCCGCTTTTTCGCCGAGGAATTGATTGCCGGACGTCGCGGTCCCGTCGAAAAAGCCGACGATCGCGTCGTACAAGATTTGCGAAAAGCCCTCATGGGCATGCCCAGCATTGAGGGACTTTTCTCTTCCATCGTAAGTAGCGTCGAGGCGTCGAAAGACTTGACCTTGCAAGACATGGGCGTGCCTGCCGATGCCATCTTGAAAAGTTCAGCAAGAGTGCGCGGGATTTTCACCAAGGCGGTTTTCGACGAAGAGGCCATGTCTCTCCTGGGCGATGGAGCCGAGGCGCCCCATCGCAAGGATTGGGTGCTAGGCGACAATGTGACCATGGCTTTGCCCACGGAAATGCAGGATCAAAATCAGCTTTATCGCGCTCTCGTCGATCGCTATTTCCAAGAATATGCCGCAGAATGGACGCGCTTTCTACAAAGCCTATCCGTACGCGTCCCCCCAGAACCCGCCATCGCCGCTGGCAAGCTTTCCGGTTATGCTTCGGCCACCCAAGGTTTACCCGCCGTTATGGGACGTGTCCTCAACGAAGTCAATTTGCTCGCACCGCCTTCGCAAGCCCAACAAGCCGCCGAAAAAAGCAAACTCGCAACCGGAAAATTGGGCAAGCTCGCAAAAATGGCGATGCAAAATCGCGATGCCGACAAGGTGAAGCTGAAAGCACAATTCCGCTTTCTCGAAGAGCTATCCGGCGCCGCGGGTGGCGGTGTTTTGCAAGATTATCTCGCTGCAGTCAAAGGCTTGTCCGAAGTGTTATCGCGCATCAGCTTGTCGGGAGATGCGGCTGGTGAAACGATGCAAGCGGCGCAGCAGCTCTTTCAGGGGAAAACCGAAAGCCCGCTGAATTTCTGCTGGAATGAAGCCAACAAAGTGAAGGCTCGCTATGAAGGGCAAACCTGGCTTTTCCCATTGCTCGAAGGTCCCGTACGCGACGTGGCCATTTATTTGGCCGATGCGGTGGGCAAACAACTGGAAGGCTCTTATCAGCAAAAGGTGATCGGCTTTTACAATCAGAATTTGCGCGGGCGCTACCCCATGTTGAAGACCGGGCCGCAAGAAGCCAACCTCGACGACTTAAAGGCTTTTTTCAATCCTGAAAACGGTGTCTTCGCCACCTTCGTCAATGGCAAATTGCAGTATTTCGTGAAAGAAGGCGATGACGGATTCACCGTGCGGACATGGAATGGCGTCCGCCTACCTTTCCGAGCTTCGGCCCTGCAGGCGATTTACCGCACCGTGCAAGTGAATCGGCGCCTCTATACGGAGAACCCTCCCGCTTTGCGTATTTACACCATGAATCTCACCTTGCCCGAAGTGCGAAATACCGCCCGTATCACTTTCCGCTTAGGTGATGATCGCATCAGCGTGAAGCCTGGCGAAGGTCAAGCCCGAGCCACCTTGCGCTGGCCCAATGAAAACACCTATAAAGGGGCCGAAATCCTGGTTGAAAACGTGGGTAGCGGTTCGCAAGGACGCCGCATAGACGGCTCCTGGGGCCTGATGAAATTGATGGATGCCTCCCGTGCCCTTAATTTGCGGCCCGGCGGATTCAGCGCCAAGTGGCGATTCAATGTCGCCTCCAAATACGATGTGGATGTGCTGCTCGATGCCAACCTCACCGAGCGTGACAATCCTTTCAGTACACCCGATTATTTGCGCTTCGAACTCCCCACGACCTTGCTCGAACCCGGCGCATCCGTCAGTGGCGCGACCGGCGGTGGATAAACCAGCTGGGTTTGCCCTTAAACTTGCTTGAACCGAAGGAGCCGCAACGTGGCTAGCCTCTTGGAAAAATTGCTGGCTCCCATTGATGCCGCGGCCTTTTGCGGCGAAGACGGCAGCTATGATGTCGACTTCGAAACCCTGAGGGCAGAAGCCGAAAAAATTACCGCCAATGACTGGGCCGCCATGGCCGAAGCGGGCGAGCGCTTCTCGACCAAGACCTCCAAGGATTTACGCGCTCTAGGCTTTCTCGCCCTGGCCAAAGGCATGACCCAAGGCATAGCCCCGCTGGCCGAAGTCATGCACGCCTATGCCACAATCGCCATGGAACATTGGGAAGAGGTTTATCCCAAGCGACTCAATGGGCGCATTCAAGCCCTGAAGTGGCTCGTCAGCGATAGCGTCAAGACCAAGCTCGCGGGCATGTCCCCGGTGGGCAACTACGATACCCTGCTCGCCGCCACCCAGGCGCTCAAACAATTACAGCAATTCGTCTTCAGCAAAATCCCCGAGCAACCCTCCTTCGAAGGCTTCACGGGCATACTTCACGAGTGGACGGAGAAAAACAAGCCCAAGGAAGTGCCTCCACCACCCGATCCCAGCGCGGAGCCGACACCCAGTGAGTCGACAAGTGAAGGTGGCGCCTTTAGCCTAGGCAGCGAAGACGACGCTTATTTGGCTCTCCAAAAAGTCGCGGGTTATTTCTATGAGCAGAATCATGCCCATCCTCTAGCCTATCGACTCATGCGCCTGTCGCGTTGGTCAGCCTTAAGAGAGCTGCCCTCCAATCAGGCGGGAAAAACCATGATTCCCGCTCCCTATCCCGACACCTTGGCTGCCTTTCGCAATCAACATGCGCAAGCGAATTGGCCTTCCCTGACCGAGAATGGCGAAGCGGCCTTTACCTATGACAGCATGGCCTTCTGGTTCGACTTGCAGCGCTATCTCTGCGCCGCCCTCGAAGCCCTGGGAGGCGAGTGGTCCCTTTGCGCCGAAGCCGTGAAACAGGAATTGGCCCTTTTTCTGAAGCGCCTGCCCGGCCTCGAAGCCCTCTCCTACGATGACGGCACCCCCTTTGCCGACAGTGCTACCCGCGATTGGATAGAAGGCGAAGTCATGGCCGCCCTGGGCGGAGACGGATCCGCCAAGCCTCGCTCCGGCAAGAAAAAATCCGAAATCGGCCAAGAAACGGAAGAGGCAGAAAAGTTTTTTGCCCAAGAAAAATTAGCCGACGCCCTTGGAGTTTACCGTGCCGGCTTAGCCTCGGATTCCAATGCCAAAAACAATTTCCAGCGCAAATTACGGATGGCCGATCTTTGTGTACGCGGCGGCAAACCGAGCATTGCCCTGGCCATTGGCGAGGAGTTGAAAAAGGTGGTCGACCAGGGTTGGTTGGAGGCCTGGGATCCCGAGGCCTGCATCGCCTTGTTCACGCTTTTAAGGAAAGCCTACCAAGCCGTGGGAGACACGGGCATGGACCCAACTGGAACCCTCCCAGTCCGAGCCCTTGAGGCACTTTCGAGATTAGCTAGATTGGACCCGCTCGCGGCCGTCCAAAGCGAGATTTAAGCGAGTCTTAATGATCACGATGACGACCGTCCCGCATTTTGTCACCTCAACCAGGAGCTAAGCATGTCCTCTGGCGGCAGCTTCCAGAACGAGATCCCGCCCGCGCGGGTCAATATCAAATTGGACATCGACAAGGGCGGGGCCCAGAAAAGCATGGAGTTGCCCCTCAAGATGTTGGTCTTGGGCGACTTTTCGCAAAAGGGCGACTCAGGCAAACTTGTTGATAAAGAGAAAATCAACATCAACAAAGACAACTTCAATCAAGTCATGGAAAGCATGGACTTGGGGTTGAATTTGACGGTGGAGAATAAGCTCAATCCCGCCGGCGGCGATTTAAAGATTGACCTGAAGATGAAGAACATGAAGTCCTTCGATCCGATGGAAATCATCAAGCAAGTGCCCCAGCTCTCCAAGCTCTTAGCTGCTCGCAACCTTGTGAAAGACTTGAAATCCAATTTGATGGACAACAAGGATTTCCGTCGCAAGCTCGAAGCCGTTATGCACGACCAAACCGCCATGGATAGCCTGGTGGCCGAGCTTGATAAAATCGTACCCATGGGTGAAGGCGGCGAAGCTAAGGCTGGATAAGCCTTTATCTCGCCAGCCCCAAGCCACCTCAGGAACAGCAACAGGACATAGGAGCGAACCATGGCCGATCAGAAATCTCTGGTTAATGAAATTCTGGAATTCATGGATATTAAGCAGGCGCCGGCAAATGTCGACCTCTTGCAATTCCGTGAAGAGCAAAATCTCGCCGATGTTGATGCGGGCCAGCGCATCACAGCAGCTTTACGTGTTTTCATCGGCGCTATTTCCGATAGCTCGGTCGCGGTCGACAAAATCGACAAGACCTTGCTCGATCAGCAAATCGCCGCCATCGACGAAAAGCTCTCCGCTCAACTCGACGAAATTCTGCATCATCCCGACTTCCAAAGGCTGGAGTCGTCGTGGAAAGGCATCAAATTCCTCGTCGATCGAACCGACTTCCGTAAGAACATCAAAATCGAAATGCTCGACATTTCCAAGGATGCCCTGCGTGAAGACTTCGAGGATAGCCCCGAAGCCGTGCAAAGCGGACTTTACAAGCATGTTTACACCCAAGAATACGACACCCCCGGTGGCGAACCCTTTGGTGCCATCATTGCTAACTACGAATTCGACAGCAAGCCTCAAGATGTGGGTTTATTGCAAAACGTGTCGAAGATCTCGGCCGCCGCGCATTGCCCTTTCATCAGCTCGGTAGGCGCGAAATTCTTCAATCGTAAGCAAGCCAGCGATCTGCCCGCCATCGAAGATTTGGCTTCCTATATGGACCGCGCCGAATACTTGAAGTGGAAAGGTTTCCGCGAAAGCGAAGACAGCCGTTATGTTGGGTTGACCTTGCCCCGCTTTTTACTTCGCCTTCCTTACGGACCCGACACTGTTCCAGTCAAGGAATTCGTGTATAAGGAAAGCGTCACAGGCGAACAGCATGACAAATACCTGTGGGGCAATGCGGCATTCTCCATGGCTGCCAACCTTTCGCGTTCTTTCGCCCAATACGGCTGGTGCGTGCAAATGCGTGGTCCAGAAGCCGGTGGTAAGGTCGAAGACTTGCCGATTCATCTTTATGATGTCGGCCGTGGCAATCAAATGAAGATTCCCACCGAAATCCTCATTCCTGAAACCCGTGAATTCGAATTCGCCAATCAGGGCTTTATCCCCCTGTCTTTCTATAAGAACCGCAACTATGCCTGCTTCTTCTCCGCCAATTCGGCCCAGAAGCCGCAGACCTATGACAATCCAGCGGTAACGGCTAATTCTCGCATCAATTCACGCTTGCCCTATATTTTCCTCACCGCCCGCCTTGCGCATTATCTCAAAGTGATACAGCGCGAAAATATCGGTGCCACCAAGAACGCCGCGGTATTGCAAGAGGAGCTCAATGCTTGGATTAAGAATCTCGTCACCGAGATGAAAAATCCCTCGCCTGAGGTCGCCGCTCGCCGCCCCTTGTCGGCTGCGCAAATTACTGTGGCAGAAATCGCCGACAATCCCGGCTTTTACCGCGTCACCATGGCCGTCAGCCCCCACTTCCAGGTGGAAGGCATTGACGTGAACCTGCAATTGGTTTCGCAAATGCCCAAAGGCAAATAAGCCGTTTTAAAAACCCTCGAATAAGCCTCCGGTGTTCATCGCCGGGGGCTTTTCTTTTGCCTTTTTCGGGAGAGGACGTCCGGCTTTTGATCTTCACCCCCCTTCTGGTTTCAGGGCGCCAAATTTTTTTTCCATGGCTTGTGACGGCGGTCACAGATTTTCAGCTCAGAGTCGGCTATTCTTTATCGCATATGGTACCTACGTACTGTATTCACTCCCACACCTCCAAGAAGGAGTCGCTACCATGGCACTGAATGCCTATCTCAAGCTCAAAGGTCAGAAGCAAGGTGAAATCAAGGGCTCGATAACCCAAAAGGGTCGCGAGAACAAGATCGCCGTCATCGCGGTAAGCCACGAAGTCATCAGCCCTCGTGACCCTGCTTCGGGCCTGCCCACCGGCAAGCGCATGCACAAGCCCTTTGTTATCACCAAGGAATTGGACAAGTCCACGCCCTTGTTGTTCAATGCGCTCACCAATAACGAAAACATTCCTGAGTGGGAACTTCAGTTCTGGCGTCCCTCGGGAACCGGTGCCGAACAACAGCATTATACGGTCAAGCTGACCAATGCCAATGTTGCCTCCATCAATTTCCGCATGTCGAATAACAAGCATCCGGATTTGATGAAATTCGCGGAATACGAAGAAATTGCCTTCACCTACCAGAAAATCGAGTGGACCTGGGTTGATGGTGGCATCACCGCCATGGACGACTGGGAAACCCCCGTCGCCTAATCCCGATTCTATCGTGGATTTAAAGGCTGGGACTTCTCCCGGCCTTTTTCATTTTCATGACTTTTCATTTTAGCTTTGCGCTATGGCCAAAGAGCGACTAGGCATCGGCGAAAGCCTATTTGAGCGATTGGCAGGCCAATTTGCCGATGGCACGCCCATAGAAGCCGTGCCGGTTTCGCAAAGGCGCGCGAAAAGCATCGCCGACCATTTGCATCGCATGTTTAATACGCGCCAAGGCGCCGTCCCCCATTTGCCCGATTATGGTTTGCCCGATATCAGTGAAATATATCGCAAACTGCCGTCCAGCCTTAAAGACTTGGAGGAGACCTTGGTGGCCTTGACGGCGAAATACGAACCGCGCTTAGAGCGTGTTCGCATTCGTCCCGTACCGACCTCGCCCCATGAATTCCGCCTGACCTTTGAAATGGCGGCCGTGATCAAGGGCGGCGAACGCATCTTGCTCAAGACCAGTTTCACTTCGTCGGGCGAAACCGATGTCGAGGCCGTAGGGCGCGCGGCTTAATTCAGCAATGACTTTCAGCGTAGAGTAAGGGGTAAACCCATGGCCGATTTCGAGAAATATTTCGACGAAGAATTGCGTTATCTGAAAGAAGGTGGCGAGGAATTTGCCGAGGCCTTCCCCGAGCGAGCCCGCCTGCTCAATCTTGCTGCCGTCGACGATCGCGATCCCTATGTCGAGCGATTGTTTGAGGGCTTCGCCTTTCTAACCGGGCGCATTCGCCAAAAGCTCGACGATGACTTTCCCGAATTGACTCGCTCCCTGATGGAAATGATCGATCCGCTTTTCTTGCGGCCGATTCCTTCTTTGGCCATGTTGCAAATCGATTTCCGAGAAACGCTTTTAACCAATTCAACTGAAATTCCGCGCGGCACTCCTTTTTTAAGCGGACCGGTCGGCCCCAAGGCGGCTATTTGCCGCTTTCAAAGCACAAAACCGGTAAAGGTGATTCCCATTCGCTTGACTTCGGCAGCCCTGACCCATCATGCCCAGCATGGCGATGGATTGGAATTGCGCTTTCGTTTCGACGAAAAAGCCGAACGCGAAAAAATCGACCTGGAAAACCTTGAGCTTTACATTCACGGGGAGAGGCCCTTTGCCTGGTGGCTCATGGCCTATTTGACCGATGGAGTTTCGCGCATACTCATCGAAACCGGAAATCGCAGCGTGGTTTTGGGAGGCCAGGAAAAAATCAAACCCGGCGGATTTGACGACGAAGATGCTTTATTGCCCGCTCTCGATAATTCCTTTGAGGGCAGCCGTTTCTTGCTTGAATACCTGACCTTCGACGAAAAATTTCGCTTCGTGAAATTGCAAGGTTTAAATATCCTGCATACGCTCGACAATCCCCTCGAATTCAGCCTGCACATTTTCTTCAACCAGCCCGTTCCCGATGGCAGGCGCATACGTACCGAAAACATTCGTCTGAACGTGACCCCCGTCATCAATATTTTCGAAACTCGCGCCGAACCGATTCATATCCATCACCGTCACTTCGAATATTTAGTGACCCCGGAAACCGGGCATCAAACCGAGATATTTCAAGTCCTCAACGCTACCGGCCTCGACAAGAGCACGGGCAAGCGCCGCGAATACAGCCCCTTTCATGCCTTTAGACATGCCGTACTTTCTATGGGCGACGACACCAGCGGGGGTTGGTTTCAGGTGCGACAAGATCATGAAGGCAAGGCGGGCTTTCGCACCTGGATTACGGTGGGGCAAGAAGGCGAAGTCGAAACCTGGAATGAAGAATACCTGTCCATAGCCATTCTCGCCTCCAATGGCGCGTTACCCCGCGAGCAATTACTCGAAAACGCCATCGCCAGTCCCGCACCGGGCTTTTCGAATAAGCTCAGCTTCACCAATTTCACTCGGCCCACGGTTCCGATCTTACCGCCGCAATCGCGGCATTATTTGTGGCATGTATTAGCCTTGATGAATTTGAATTTCCGCTCACTTTGCCAAGACGGCGTCTTGCGCGACGCGCTGTCGCTTTATGACTGGACGCGTAGTGGCGTGAATCGGCGATTCATCGAAGGCGTCGGTGTCGTGCAAGCCAAGCGCCGCAGCTTTTTGCTGCAAGGGCAATATGTTTCCGGCACCGAAATGATTGTGACCATCAAGGATGATGCCTTGGCCGATCAGGGGGAACGCCTCATCGTCGCCCGTGTCTTGCTTGAATTTTTCACGCAATACAGCTCCATCAATCACCTGGTCTCATTAACACTCAGCTTTAGCCCCAGCAGCCAAACCGTTGCCTTGCCTCCTCGGGAGGGACGTTGCCACTCGATCTGAAAAACCTGTTAGGCAAGCAGGCTTATAACCTGAATTTTTTTCAGGCAGTTCATCTGCTGGAAAGGCTTTTTCCCGATCGTAGCGCAGTGGGGACGGCCGATGAATTGAAAGGCGAACCGGTGCGTTTCGAGACGCACAATTCCCTGTCCTTTCCACCCGGAGAAATTGCCTCGCTGCTTCCCCCGCTTTCGCTGGGCGAACAGGTGAAGCAAGCGGAAAAGCAAAAAACCCCGGCGCGGGCCGTCGAAGACGAGGCGACGCCTCCTCCCGCCGACTCCATTACCCAGGTGCGCGGGAAAAATGGACCCATGCGCATGGATCTCACCTTCATGGGATTGTATGGGGTCTCTTCTCCGTTACCCTCCTACTTCATCGATCCCATCACCCTGCGAAAATTCGAATACTTTCAACTGCGAAAATTTCTCGACATTTTCGGTCATCGTCTGTATTCGCTTTTTTATCGAGCTTGGAAGAAATACCGCCACCCCTTGCAATTCAAGGCCGGCGGCGAAGACGACTATACGCAAAGGCTTTTAGGCCTCACCGGGCAATGGCCCATCACGGCTTCCACCCGGCGACCCAAATTGCCTCCCCCTGGACGCACCGCCGAATTTCAAGCCCTGGCAACGCCGCTGGCCTTGACCTTAGGCGATTTGAAACGCATTCCCTATGCCCGGTTTTTGGGGAACAGAGTGCGATCGGCCAAGGGCTTGGAGCAACTTTTACGAGGCTATTTCGAATTCAATCGTGTGAAAGTCCGTGAGTTCGTAAGGCAAAGCGTACCCATTCCCATACCCGCGGCTTTAGGCGGTATCGGAGCGACCCTGGGCGGCAGCATGCGCATTGGCTTCAACATGAATGATCATGTGGGACGCTTTGAGGTGGAAATCGGACCTCTGCCTTCGAGCCATATGCGACGCTTTTTGCCAACCGGACAAAAAAATTCTGGGGCCATGCCTTTTGACTTTTCACGCGGTTTGGCCGCAGAAATAAGGGCCATGGTGGACAATTATTTGCGTGATCCCTTCGATTTTGCGGTGACGGTTCTCGTAAGCCCGCCGGAAGGTGTCAATTTGGGGTTGGGAGGCGATGAATACTTGCTGGGCATGGCCACCTATATGACCTGGGACAAGGATTACCGAGGCCTTTTACGGCTGCGATTTTAAGTCTGTGGTATATTGATGCCACTATGAAAACCAATGCTTTTCAGACCTTTCGGAATGCCTTTTTCCATTTGACTTTTGCCCTGCTCACCTTTGTCCTAAGCTCACATGTTTGGGCGGCCGAACCCCCTCCGGTGGTGATCTGGTGCAATGGGCAAACCGATGAAAAATATTACCGGGAAATGGTTCGCCTCTACCAAAGCCAGGTCGATGCCAAATTCACAGCGGAGATTCGCTCCTATGGCTTCACGGAAATGCCCGACAAATTGGCCATCGCTATCAAGGCTGGCATCAATCCCCCTGATATCGTGCAAATCGACGAGATTTATATCAGCCTTTATTTGGCGGGTAAGGTTCCCTTCGTCGATTTGACCTCGCGCATTCAAGCCGCCGGGTTGGATAAAACCCTCTTGCCTCAGCGACAAGGCTTATTCACCTGGAAGGGCAAGACCTATGGCCTTGCCCAAAGCACAAGCAATGTGGTGCTGTATTATCGCGATGATCTTTTCCAGGACTTGCACATCACACCGCGCATGATAGACACCTGGGACAAATTTGAAACCGTCGCTCGCAAAATCAAAAGCGAGTCGCGAAGCATGATTGCCCTCGACTGGTCTTATTTCGAAATCATGATGCGGCAGCGGGGTTATGATGTCTTTGATGGAGAAGGCAAGCCCTTGCCCGACTCTGCCATCGCGGCTGAGACTTTGACTCGCCTGCAAAAATGGAAAACCGAAGGCATAGGCCTGACTCCCGATCGCGGCAGCATTTACGAGCCCGAGTTTTTCAATAGCTATGTCGCCAACAATGGCATACTCACCGTGATGAGCGCCGACTGGTACGGCCTCGACATGATCAAGAATTTTGACCCCAAGCATAGCGGCAAATGGAAGGCCATGCCACTTCCGGTTTGGACCGATTCCCTTTCGCGTGGCCGCAAAACGACTTCCAATTTTTCAGGCCAAGGCCTGGTGATTTTTAAGAAAAGCAAGCAAGTCGATAGAGCCTGGTCCTTCATGAAATGGGTCATGACCGATGTCGAAGCCAATGTTCAGCGCTTCCTACAGGGCAATTGCTTTCCGGCCTACACCCCCGCATGGTCCGACTTGCGCTTCAATCAGCCCGACCCCTATTTCTCGGGCCAATCCTTTTCGGGATTATTGCTCGAATTGGCGCCACAATCGCCTATGGCCCATCAGTCACCCCATCGCGCCCAATTCGTCAATATGCTGCGCGAGCGCTATTGGAATACCCTATTGCAAGGCACACGTACTCCCGAAGAAGTCGTGGGCTTGGTGCGCCAGGAAATCTTGAATCCGACCCCTAGCGTCGAAGGCGCCAAATAATCTATGGCGAGGCGCCAACAGCCCGTACCCTGGCTGCTACTGGCGCCTTTTGTCGCGGCCCTCTTGCTTTTCTGGGCCATACCCCTGGTGCAAGGATTTTGGCTCAGCCTGCAAAGCGATGAGCTATTTGATGAAACCACCTTTGTCGGCCTCGCCCACTTTCAAGAAATATGGCGAGATAGCCGCTTCCTGCATGCCTTGCGCAATACCGCAGTCTACGCGGCTTTCAGCATACCCCTGGTAACCACCCTTTCCCTATTGCTGGCTTTGAGCTTGCAAAGGGCTTTTACCAAGGCCCGTGGTCCATTGCTTTTGGCCCTGCTATTGCCTGGATTGACCCCTCCGGTGGTATTGGCGCTTTTGTATTTGCTGGTTTTCAATGGGCCGAATGGCCTGCTCAATGCCTTATTGCTAAAACCCCTGGGTCTTCCCGCCATTGACTGGCTGCGCGATCCGAATTTCATCAAGCCCGCCCTCATGTTGCAAACGCTGTGGCGTTGGTGCGGCTTCGTTACCCTGCTGCTCTTGTCCGGTCTTCAAGGTATACCCCGCGAATACATTTATCTCAGCCGCGTCGAAGGCGCCTCTGCCTGGCAAACCTTCCGCACCGTCACCTTGCCGTTACTGTCCCCCGTCCTTTGGTTCGTTGCCGCCTTCCTTTTCCTCGACGCCTTCGTTCTTTTCGAAGGATCCTATGTGCTACTCGGCGGTTCCGGAGGAACACTCGACGCCGGTTTATTGCTGGTGGCCTACACCTATTACACCGCCTTCACCTTAGGACATTTCGGAACCGCTGCTGCAATGGGTTTTACTCTGGTGCCCTGGCTCATGCTTCTGACCTTTGCCCTCACCTTTCCCGGATGGCGCCGACGCCGTACGCATCGCGCTGCGTCCGCGCAGGTGGCGGCATGAAAATTCCGCGAAGCTTCTGGGGTAGCCTGGCCGCTACCCTAGCGCTAGGTGGCCTAGCCCTGATCTGCGCCTATCCCTTTGTTTGGATGGCACTGGCAGCCTTCAAGCCCGTCGACGCGATTTTCCAGGCTTGGCCGCTTTGGCCCGAGCATTTCCCTTTGCGTGCCTATCGCGCCTTGGTTCAGGGCGAAGTGATTCCCTTTCCCCGGCAATTTGCCAACACCTTTTTCATCGCCATCGCCCAAACCCTGTTGGCCCTCGCTCTGTGCGCCCCCGCGGCATTTGTCCTCGCACGCTATCGCTTCCGCTGGCGGCCCGTCATCCTTTTGGCGGCGATTCTAGTCGTGCTCATTCCCCGCCAAGCCATGGTCTTGCCCTTATTCGTTTGGATGAATCACTTGCGATTGCTCGATACCCCATGGAGCGTCATCTTTCCCGGAGCCGTGAGCGGCATAGGCATTCTTTTTTTCGTGCAAGCCTGGCGGCGCTTGCCCGAAGAATTGTTTCAATTAGCTCGCGCCGAAGGCGCATCGGAACCCCGCCTTTTCCTCACCGCCCTGCCTCTCATGAAGCCGACCTTCTTCGCCTACGGCCTCATCCATTTCGTTTTCGCTTGGCAAGAGCATTTACTCCCTCTCGTCATGCTCAATTCCCCCAATCAACTCACCATCGGAATTTCCTTGGCGACGCTCAATGGCTCCAGCCTACATACGCCTTATAGTTTTCTCATGGCGGGATCGACGCTCGCGGTTTTGCCCGCCTTCGTGATTTTCGCTTTCTTCTTCCGTCACTTGCGTACGGCTTTGGCCGACCTAACCGTGCAGTGAAGGAAAGGACGGAATGGCGCAGCTTGTCCTAAAACAATTATCCAAGACCTATGCGGGTGGAGTCACGGCCTTGCAGCCTCTCGATCTTGACGTGGCGGCGGGAGAATTGCTCACCGTCGTCGGACCCTCCGGTTGCGGCAAATCCACCTTGTTGCGTTTGCTAGCCGGGCTAGAAGAAGAGACTTCCGGCCACATGCAATTGGACGGGATTACCCTCAATGGCCTGCCCCCCAAGCGCCGCGACATGGCCCTCATGCTGCAGAATTACGCCCTGTTCCCCCATCTCAATGTGCGCGAAAATATGGCCTATGGCCTGCGCATGCGTGGAGCCTCGCGTCGGGATGCTCATAACCAAGCCAATGAAGTGGCCTCTCGCCTCGGTATTTCCTCCTTGCTAGACCGCATGCCCGCACAAATCAGCGGCGGCGAACGCCAGCGCGCCGCATTAGGTCGCGCCTTATTGCGGCGACCCAAGGTCTTTCTATTTGACGAACCGCTATCCAGCCTGGACGCCGCCTTGCGCGCGCAATTGCGCGTCGAAATCGGCAAGCTCCATCGTGAGCTTTCCGCCTCCATGCTTTTCGTCACCCACGATCAGGGCGAGGCCCTCACTCTGGGTGATCGCGTGGCGGTGATGCGCGACGGCATTTTGCAACAAGTCGCGGATCCCGACAGCTTGTATCGCGAACCCGCCAACCGTTTCGTGGCGGGCTTCATCGGCAATCCCGGCATGTCTTTTCTTGAAGGCCATGGTGAGCGCCAGGGGGAAACCTGGGTGTTTCGTCACCCGGGAATGACGGAACATTTAACGTTACCTACTGCCTTGGTGGCAGCGCATCCAGGATTGGCCAGCATGACATCGGGACCGTTGGTTCTCGGCCTTCGCCCCGAAGACATCGCTCTAACTCCAAATCTTTCCCAGTCGGTTGATCCCGGGCTTGGCGGACGACTTTCTTTGATCGAACGTTTGGGCGGTTCCACCTTACTCTATCTTCAAGAAGACTCCCATCACTTCGTCGTACGCGTCAGTGCCGCATCCGGCCTGCGCGGGCAAGAAAGCATTCGCTGCTTTCCGCAATGGGAAAAGGCCCGTCTATTCGACGCGCAAAGCGGAATTGCTTTGATTTAGCGGATTTCATAGGACTAAATTCAGGTCATGCAATTTTCCACCCAAATCCGCCCCATCAGCTATCTCAAAGCCCATGCGGCCGAAGTCGTTCGCGACTTGATGGAATCTCGTGAGCCCATGGTCATCACCCAAAACGGTGAAGCCAAGGTGATTATCCAAGACGTTCGCAGTTACGAAGAGAGCCAAGAAGCCCTGGCTTTACTCAAAATTCTGGCTCTCGGCAATCAGCAAATCGAAGAGGGCAAGGTATCCCCGGCGGAAACCGTCTTTGCTGATTTGCGCAAGAAGGCAAAAAACCGTTGAACTATTCCGTCGAATTCACGCATCATGCCATTCGTGATTTGAATGAACTTTGTGAATACATCGCTGACCACGATTCCCCCCGCTCTGCCGATCACGTCCTTGAAAGCATGGAAAAATCGGTCTCGTCATTGCGAAAATTCCCGAATAAAGGCGCTTACCCTAAAGAACTTTTAGCCTTAGGCATCAAGGAATATCGCGAAATCTTTTTCAAGCCCTACCGCATTGGGTATCGCGTCAAAGCAAGCTCGGTCTTTGTTTACCTGATTGCCGATGGCCGTCGAGACTTTCAGGGTTTATTGATGCGCCGACTTTTGGGAGCGGCTCTTTAATTGGTGGACGGAAAACAAAAAGCCCTCAGTCTTTCGACTGAGGGCTATCTGGTGGAGCCAAGCGGAGTCGAACCGCTGGCCTATTCATTGCGAACGAATCGCTCTACCAACTGAGCTATGGCCCCACTAAATTTTGAAGTTGAAAGAAAACTTATTTCCCTGTTCTTTCACAGGGATGTCCTTCCCAACCCGAGGTGATCGGTGAGCCGCATTCGCATTTTAGTCGTGGGTTGCGGGTACATGGGGGCGGCCCATGCCCGAGCTTATCATGCCTTGCAAGAATTTGAGATTGTCGGTCTTGTCAGCCGAGGCGGAGATACCCGTAGCCTTTTAGCTCAAGAATTGGCCCGGAATTTCGGTAGCGGTGAAAGTCGTCCCATTCCTCAATTCGAAAACTATGCCCAGGCACTGGCGGAGACGCGACCCGAGGCGGTTTCAATCAACACCTATTCCGATACCCACGTTGAATTCGCTTTGATGGCGTTAGAAAGCGGGGCGCATGTTTTTGTCGAAAAACCTTTGGGCAAAAACCTGATGCAAGCCCAAAAGGTTTTCGCAACTGCGGCATTTCATAAACGGCAAGTTGTTGTGGGATATTTGCTGCAACATCATCCAGCCTATCGGCGCTTTGTTGCCGAAGCAAAGACCTTGGGTAAACCTCTCGTGATGCGCATGAATTTGAATCAATACAGCGCGGGAGAACATTGGCAGCGACAACGGCGCTTGATGCAATCGTTCTCACCTTTATTGGATGGTGGTGTGCATTATTTCGACTTGATGCAGGAAATAGTCGGCACTAAACCACTACGTGTCCAGGCCATGGGAGTCCGGCTTGCCGAGGGTTTGGAGGCTCCCAATTATGCCCAAGTGCAAATTGCCTATGCCGATGGATCGCTGGGATGGTTTGAAGCCGGTTGGGGTCCGATGATAGACACTGGCAACCCACCTCTGCGCGAAGCCTGGGGCCCGGAGGGTAGCGTGAGGCTATTACCGCCCACGAAGGACAGCCAGAACAGGCCACCCCAAACCCACGCCAAAACACGCGTGACTGTGCAAAAGGTTCCGCTCTCTACCCAAAACCAAGAAATGCCGGTAAGGGAAATTTGGGAAATTCCCGAAGAGCCGACGCGACAGCACCTTTGTGAATGCGAACAAGCCTTTTTTCTCAAAGCCATTCGCGAAAACACCGATTTGCGAGCGCATCAAGCCCAGGCATTAGCCACTTTGCGTTTGGCCCTTGCGGCGGAGGAAAGCCTGCGCACGGGACGACCGGTGGACTTGGAGTAGGGTCGGTGCTGGTGCCCAAGACCGGCTATATTTCCAATTCAACCAGGGGAGGCGCGCGGCTCAATTCAAATTGAGGCAAGGCGCCTGAGATTTTCGGCTTTCCGAAAGACCCTAGCACCTGATCCGGGTCATGCCGGCGTAGGAAGGTTGGATGCTTTTGCGTCCCGACTCCCGCCCATGACTTGTACGAAGCACTAAGGGGGAGTCCCATGATACGTTCCGCACAAAACCGTTTGCCCACCGATAGCGTCATCACGCGGGATCCGTTTCCAGCTTCGAAAAAGATTTTTCGCCCAGGAAAACTGCATCCGGACATACGCGTGGCCATGCGTGAAATCAGCCTATCCCCCACCAAGGTGCATGGCATAGGCGCAGAAAAAGGCGATAGCCGCGAGAATGCACCGGTCGTGGTGTATGACACCTCGGGGCCTTTCACCGATCCCGCTATCGCCATTGATGTGCGCCAGGGCTTGCCCGCTTTGCGCGCCGAATGGATACGCAAACGCGGCGATGTCGAGGAAATGCAAGGTCCGTCTTCAGGCTATGGCAAGGAGCGCCTCGCCGACACGGATCTCGACGCCATTCGCTTTCCCTCGCCACGAAAGCCCCTGCGTGCCAAGGGTAATGCCGCGGTAACTCAGTTTGAATATGCCCGGCAAGGCATCATCACTCCCGAAATGGAATACATCGCCATTCGCGAAAATTTGAAAGCCGAAGCCCGCGACGCTTCACTTTTGAAACAGCATCGCGGTATGCCTTTCACGGCCAAGCTGCCCGCTGAAATCACGCCTGAATTCGTGCGTCAAGAAGTAGCCGCCGGACGTGCCATCATTCCCGCCAATATCAATCACCCCGAACTCGAACCCATGATCATTGGCCGCAATTTCCTGGTCAAGATCAATGCCAATATCGGCAATAGTGCCTTGGCGTCGAGCATCGAAGAAGAAGTCGAGAAAATGGTGTGGTCGACGCGTTGGGGCGCGGACACCGTCATGGATCTCAGCACGGGCCGTAACATACATGAGACCCGCGAATGGATATTACGCAATAGCCCGGTACCCATCGGCACGGTGCCGATTTACCAGGCTTTGGAAAAAGTGGGCGGCAAGGCCGAAGATTTGACCTGGGAAATTTTCCGCGACACCTTAATCGAGCAGGCTGAACAAGGCGTGGATTATTTCACCATTCATGCCGGCGTGCTTTTGCGTTACATACCCATGACGGCACAACGCATGACGGGTATTGTCTCACGCGGCGGATCCATCATGGCCAAATGGTGCCTGGCGCATCACAAGGAAAATTTCCTCTACACGCATTGGGCCGACATCTGCGATATCATGCGCGCCTACGACGTCAGCTTTTCCATTGGTGATGGACTGCGTCCCGGTTCGATTTACGACGCCAATGACGAAGCCCAATTCGCCGAGCTCAAGACCCAGGGCGAATTGGTCAAAATCGCCTGGGAGCGCGGCGTGCAAACCATGTGCGAAGGCCCGGGCCACGTGCCCATGCACATGATCGAAGAGAATATGGAAAAGCAACTCGAATGGTGCCATGAAGCGCCATTCTACACCCTAGGGCCGCTGACCACCGATATCGCTCCAGGCTACGATCACATCACCAGCGGCATCGGCGCCGCCATGATAGGCTGGTATGGCTGCGCCATGCTTTGCTATGTCACACCCAAAGAACATCTCGGCTTGCCCGATCGCGAAGACGTCAAGGTCGGCGTGATCACTTACAAGCTCGCCGCCCATGCCGCCGATTTGGCCAAGGGACATCCCGCGGCGCAATACCGCGACAATGCCTTGTCACGCGCACGCTTCGAATTCCGCTGGCAGGATCAATTCAATTTGAGCTTGGATCCCGATACCGCGAAATCTTTTCACGACGCCACCTTGCCTGCCGAAGGCGCCAAACTGGCCCACTTCTGCTCCATGTGCGGCCCGCATTTCTGCTCGATGAAAATCACCGAGGATGTGCGCGCCTATGCCGCGAAAGAAGGCCTCGCCGCGGAAGCGGCCTTGCAGGCGGGCATGCAGGATAAGGCCAAGGAATTCGTCGAGAGCGGCGCCGAGGTTTATCGCGCGGAGTGAGGGTGTGATTGGGTTTTGAAGGAGTTTTTGAATTTCTTTTTTAAAAACTCCTTCTTGAAATTCCATCACGGGTTAATTATTTACGGTTGTCCAAATGCTTTGCTTATGAGCAATATTTATTCGTCAATTGGCCTTTAAACAGATTCTGGATATTCAATGGAGACCGCTGTTGCGC
>JAYUVP010000277.1:0-4859 GCA_043753995.1 Fibrobacterota bacterium | reverse complement strand
GCTCGAAAAACATTTTTTTGGCGAGACCCCAACCCATGCCGCCGGCCTGGTATTTCGCGCGCAATTCCGTTTCTTCGTCTCCATTGAGCAGCAAATGATGAAGGTTGAAAATGGGGCTTTCATCCGGATTTTTTGGCTCTTCCGGAGTCTGCGAATTGGTCACGATTTGATTGATGCGCTTTTGCAGCGGCTTTTCGTCGAGAAAGAGGGGCAAGGTATTGCCATAGCTCTTCGACATTTTTCTTCCGTCGAGTCCGACTATGGTTTTAACGGCCTCATCGATTTTGGGTTCGGGCAAGGCGAAAAAAGGCTTGGCATAATTCGCATTGAAGCGTTCTGCTATGTCGCGGGCGATTTCAATATGCTGCTTTTGATCGGCGCCGACCGGAACCACATTGGCATTGAACATCAAAATGTCGGCTGACATCAAAATGGGATAATTGTATTTGCCCATATTCACGCCGAAATCGAGGTCTTTTCCCGCTTCTTGATTCTTGGCGACGGCATCCTTATAAGAATGCGCGCGATTCATCAGGCCCTTGGGCGAGAAACAACTCAATATCCAGTTCAGCTCGAAGATTTCGGGAATATCGCTTTGACGGTAAAACACGGATTTTTCCGGATCGAGACCGAAGGCCAAATAGGTCGCGGTGATGGCCCGTGTATGCTGGCGCAGGGCTTCAGCCTCATGCACGGCGGTCAAGGCATGATAATCGGCGATGAAGTAATAGGTTTCATACTTCGCGGCCAATTCCAGGGCTGGCTTGATGGCACCCAGCCAATTGCCGAGATGGGGTTCGCCGGTGGGCTTAATGCCAGTGAGAGCGCGCAGGGACAAGGTCTAGCTCCGAAGCTGGGCGCGAGGCGCCAAGTGTCCCCGAAAAGTAGCCAAAACAGCGGATTGGCCTGGAGTTCCTCACGCGGTACGGCTACCTTTGCCCGCACGTGCGTTTCCTCACCGACATACTTCGCTCCCTGAATAAGGCCTTCACGCGTTCGACCCCGGTAACGCGCGAAATACCTGAGCAAGCCAAACCCGCTCTCGGCCACCGGTATCGGACAGGAGTCATGGGCGTGCCCGAGCATCAAACCCTGTACGTAGACACGCCTTCAAGCCTAGCCACAGCTATGGCCGATTTGAATTCGGCCCCAGAAATTTTCCTCGATCTCGAAGCCGACAGCCTGCATCATTATCATGCCAAGATTTGCCTGCTGCAATTGCATGTGGGTTCACAGGTTTATCTCGTCGACCCCTTGGCTAAACTCGACTTAAAGCCCCTGCTGGCCTTGTTGGCGCGCAAGCCCCTGATTTTTCACGGCGGGGATTATGACTTGCGCATGCTTTTCCAAGAGCATGGCTTTCGCCCACTGTCGATTTTTGACACCATGATGGCCGCCCAATTGCTCGGCTTCACCGCTTTCGGACTCGCCTCACTCGTGCAAGAGCGATTTGGCCAAGTGCTCAATAAAGACCATCAAAAAGCCGATTGGTCCCGTCGTCCCCTGCCGGAAGAATTGCGCGCCTATGCCTCGCAGGACACCATTTTTCTCCCCGGTCTGCGCGATTGGCTCACCGACCAATTGCGTGAATTGGACCGCCTGCACTGGCATGAGCAAGCTTGCGTCGCCTTGATACGCGCCACTGCCAAAATCAAAGAAGTCGACGAAGACGATGACCCCTGGCGCGTACAGGGTTCAGCCAAGCTCCATCCTCGCCAATTGGCGGCCTTGAAAGCCTTGTGGACTTTACGGGAAAGCGAAGCTTCGGCGCGTGATTTGCCGAGCTTCAAAATTTGCCCTTCCGAGCTCATCATGCGCCTGGTCACCTCGATACCGCCAGAGGGAAATCCCCCACCCTGGCCGCATTTGCCTAGCCGTTGGAGCGATAGTTTTCGCCAACGCTTGCTTAATACCCTGGACGAGGTCGTCGCTTCCTCGCCGGAAAGCTGGCCCTCGCGCCGCTCGGGTCCCAAGCGCCCTTTGCGCCATCCCGACCCCGATATTTTGCAAAAACTTCGCGAAATTCGCGATGCTAAGGCCAAGGATTTGGCCTTGGAGCCCTCACTATTGGCCACGCGAGCGACCATGACGGCCGCCGCCATGACCGGTTGCATTAGCGCCGAAGAGGTCAAAAAAGCCGTGAATTGGTTGCCGTGGCAAGAAGATTTGCTGCTGGCCGATTGGCTGGCAATTCGGCAGAACCGGCCGGGTAAATAAACCTAGTCGGGGGACGTATATTTACGACTCTCCCTGAAACGGAAGAATGGAGGTTCTATGCTCGGAGGACTTGGTCCCATGGAGCTCATCATTATCCTGCTCATTGTCATCTTGCTATTCGGCGGCAAAAAGATCCCCGAAATCGCCAAGGGCTTGGGCAAGGGCATACGCGATTTCAAAACCTCCCTTGGGGGTCAAGAAGACGAGTCGAAAAACCTTCCCAAGGGTGACGCCAATGCCCCCAAGGGCAATGACAAGCCAACGGCCTAATTTTTTCTCGTGAATAGCGCCGAATCGGGTGCCGGGGCGCCGGACCGGGCCTCCCTAAGTACAAGCCCCGTTTATCCCAAGCCCCTGCGGGCCATCACCGATTTTCAGCGATCGGCCCGGACCGAAGACCCCTCTCCTTCGTCCACGCCCTCAAACTCGGATAGCCCCCGCCCTGAAGCCATTGATGCCAGCCTAGGCCTCACCTTTTGGGATCATATTTCCGAGTTGCGCAAGCGCCTGCTTTTGTCCTTTGTCGGAATAGTCATCGGCGCCATTGCTGCCTATGCAAGCTGGGAAAAGCTTTGGACGGCCATGGCCTATCCCCTCACCCGCCAACACCTCAAAGTCGACTTTATCGCAACCTCTCCGCTAGAGAGTTTTGTCACTAGTCTTAAACTGTCCATGCTGGCGGGGACCGTGATGGCTTTTCCTTGGGTGATGTGGCAGGCTTGGCGCTTTCTCGCTCCCGCCCTTTATAAACGCGAGAAACAACTTTTCGTCGGTGCTTTTTTTGGAAGCGTCCTCATGTTTATTATCGGTGCGGTATTCAGTTATGCCGTGGTATTGCCCGCGGGTCTTCATTTTCTGGCCTCCTATACTTCGGGCTCGGTCACCCAAAGCTGGAAACAAGCGGATTATGCTGCCTTCATCAGCCAATTCATGTTGGCCTTCGGAATCATTTTTGAAATGCCCGTGGTGGCCTTCATCTTGGCCAAGCTGGGGCTTGTCACCGCGCGTGGCATGTGGGGCTTTTTTCGCTATGCCATCTTGCTGATTTTTGTGGTGGCGGCACTGCTGACCCCTGGGCCTGATCCGATTTCACAAGTCCTTTTGGCCTTACCCCTTTGCGTGCTTTATATCCTCTCCATCGCCATTGCTGCCTGGTTTCAACCCAAGGAAGAAAAGGAAAATAAGGCCGCATGATTTTCGATTCTCTAGGGCTTGGTGAATTGGGCGTCGTGGCTGTTTTGGGGATTTTGCTGGTGAATCCCAAGCGCTTGGGATCGATGTTGCGGCAATTCCATCAATTCAAGCGCAAGGTCAGCCAATTGCAAAACCAAGTGCGCCAGCAAATCAATACTCTGGTGCTCGAAGACGAAATTCGCGAATCGAAAACCGAGCCCGCCGTCGGTAAGGCCGCCTTGCGGCGCTGGGCCAAGGACCAAGTCGCAGCGATTCCCGCCTTCGAAAAGCAAAGCAAGTCTCAAGTCATTACCCAGGCGATTTTGGCCTGGCCTGTTTTTCAAGAAGCGCCAAGCCTTTGCGCCTTCATGGGCATGCACGATGAAGTGGATACCGAGGCCCTGATTCAGGCCGCCCTATCGGCGGGCAAGGCTGTGTATTTACCCTATGTGTATAAACCGGCACAACCGGCTGATAACCTGGCCAGCACTGGAGCCAGCGAGCGCACCTCAGAAACATCCCTGAAATTCTGCCGTATATATGATCTGAACCGCGATTTGACCGAAAGTGATTTCGGCATTTTAGAACCCAAGACAGAATTGCGGAATTCAGAGCAAGGCGGCGAGAAGGCCACCTTGGAAGCCCGGCGAGCCGCGCTCACCTTAACGCCAGGCTTGTGTTTTGACGCCTTGGGTGGACGAGTCGGGCATGGCAAGGGCTATTATGATAAGCATTTGGCCTTGGCCAAAACCTATGCCGTAGGCGTGGCTTTTGAGGCCCAGGTGCATGCCAAGAAGCTACCTTTGGAAACCCACGACATGAACTTGGACGCCCTCGTAACCGAAGGCCGCTTTCTGCTCTACTCCGATCCTCCGGGCCCGGTTAAACAAGAGCCACAGAACGAGGCCCCGAGCACACAGATAGAGGGCCCCGAGAACCCAGATAGAGGCATGAGGCTTAAGGCATGAAGGCGATTTTAGCCCTAGAAGACGGTTCTTATTTCGAAGGCATTTCCTTTGGCGCCGAGACGACGGCCGCCGGTGAGGTTTGCTTCAACACCGCCATGACCGGCTATCAAGAAATCTTGACCGATCCGAGCTATGCAGGCCAAATCGTCACCTTGACCTATCCCGAAATCGGTAATTATGGCGTCAATGTCGAAGACATTGAAAGCCGCCGCATTCAAGCCGCGGCCCTAGTAGTCAAAAACGTTTGCCCCTATCCCAGCAATTATCGCTGCGACGAGGAAGACGGCAGTTGGGTCACCCTCAGCGAATACCTGCGCCGCGCAGGCATTCCTGGCATACAGGGCATTGATACTCGTAAGCTCACCCGTACCTTGCGTGAGACGGGGGCCAAGCTTGGCATTCTCGTCACCGGCGACTATGACTTGGCCGAGGTTTTGGCGCGCGCCAAAAAGGTCAAGCCCTATGCCGAAACCGATTATGTGAAAGCCGTCACGGTTAGCG
>JAYUVP010000276.1:0-12950 GCA_043753995.1 Fibrobacterota bacterium | reverse complement strand
ATACTGGATTCCTTGGCTTCAAAATAGTCCCAGGAAAGGGAGGGTCACTTTGGGTAAAAAGCTTTAAAATTCACTAATGTCTTAACGAAATTTCGAGAGGTGTTTCCAATTAGGTAAACAGCTTTGGCCTCCAAGAAATAAATTCAAAACTCTTTAGGGTCGGTTCGCTGTCAATCGCAATCCAGCCCGCGCCAATATCGGGCTCCATTCGGTATAGGAGCGGCCATACTCTTCTGGGGTGGCGACAAAGGGCTCGACTTGCCATTTCTGCTTGACGACTATGTCTTCGGGAACGCTTTGCTGTATGGAAAATTTCCAGCGTAAATAATTGGCATTCACTTCCCGGTCGATATCCGTGGTTTTCCAGGCATATCCCTTGGGCAGGCGATAAAGCCATTCCGACTGAATGCCCACTTCATGGGCAAAATAAACGGGCTGGCGGCATAGGTGGGGCGGGGGGAAGCGTAAAAAGGATAGTTCCAACTTAGGATAATGCTCAATGTCACGATCGCCCTTTTGTAAGGCGAAGCGGGTTTCATATCGGAATACCAAGGAAAGCGGTTGATCCGGATCGTCAACGAAGTTGAGGCTGAAACCCCTTTCGATGAATGGGGGGTAATTTTCCGACATCCAGCTCATCAGGGTTTGCTGGCGAGTCGCTTGGTTCCAATTGTGATAGTGTTCACGAAACCAAGACGCTAATTTGCCGTTGAGCACCACGCTATCGGTGCCATCCGCCAAGCCATCCTTTCCGACATCAAGTCGATGATAAACAAACGCCTGATGCTCCTGGGGAATATCGATTTCGGGAACGGTACCCAGTCGGGACGTCTCACGGTCGACGATGAGCCCTATGCGACCTTCCAGGTTGAGTGGGGAACGCCTAAAGGCCATGAATTTATCGGTGGGATCCAGGTAGAGGGCGTTTTGGCCTTTTTGCGCTGGAATGAAAACAATCATGTGATTGAATTGATTGAGGCTGGGAAGTTCGGGTTCGCCAGGATGGTCGAGATCGACGAGGAAGAGATTGGCTTGGTAGCCCAGGGATTTTAGCATTTGCACCAGCAATAATGCATGACCTTTGCAATCTGCCAGCCCCTTCTGCAAAATTTGATCGGATGGCACGGGAATTTGCGCTTGAAGGCTGAATTCATAATTGTCATAGCGCACAGAATCGCGGACATAACGGAAAAGGGCCTTTATCGGATCAAGATCGCGGCGGGCCGAGGTAATTTCAGCGGCTCTTTCCCGCACGGAAAACGGGAGAGAATCGGGGCTCAGCCCCGCAGCCTCCAAGGTGGCCCAATAGGATTTGCCGATATCTCGCCAGGTGGTAAATGGGCTGGCGGAAAACCCGGTGCTGAATTCAGGAGGTGTCGAAAAAAAGCTTCGATCGAGAGGCAATACCGGCTTGGTCATGGTGAGAATTAAGCGATCGGGCAGGCTGTCGAGTCGGCATTCTCCGCGGGGAGAAACCAATAGGTTTGCCGGAGGATGCAATATTTCAAAACGAGTGGAGACTAAAGGATAAACGGCCTGCTGCTCAAATCGGACATAGGGGAAATCTGGGCTAGCGACTTGGGATGCCTCGGTAGTCATAACCTCCAGAAAATGAGGTCCTGCCTTGGCCTTGATAGGCAGGTGTACCAATAGGTTTTCCGGATGCATATCGGTAGTGTGATTTCCTGTTACATAAAAATCGCGCAATTTGCCATCGTCGAGGGGGCGCATGAGGCTGTCGTATAGGCGAAAACGATTGACATAGAAGCGCATACTAGTGGGATTGAGCTCATAATTCAGTTCGGAAAACTGCAGTAAGCGACGTCCATCTGGAATGAAAAAAAGCTGGTGCCGAGTTTTTTGCCAAGCAGCATTCGGTGCCCAGCTATAAACGATATTCTGATCAATTAAGGTGAGCGGATAGGATCGGATAATGGGCCCTAGAGTGGAGTCTTTTAGACGCTTGGGCGCATCGCGTAAATGGAGGGTTGTCTTTAGCGGAGCCAAGGGGGTGCGTAGAATGTGATTGCTTTTGCCGCCGAGCAAGGTCGTGATTTGCGTGCTCAATTCCTGAGCTTCGCGGAGGGAAGGCTCGATTTGTAAGGCTATTTGCACCTGGCGAAGGGCTTCACGGTATTGCTTGAGATTGAATGCGGTGATCCCGATAAGAAGGCGAATCATGGAGCTTTCTGGCAGGCTGTCCTGCAACTCGTGGGCATAATCTTGCGCAGCAGCGAAATCCTTGAGGCCGATATGGGCACGTAAAGTGTATTCCACCGATTTGATGTCGGGAGGGCCCATGCTTTGTGCCTGCTTCAAGACATTGCGGGCATTCTCATATTCCTCCAAGCCGAGATAGGTGCCCGCGAGATAAATCAAAAGGCGAAAATCGGGCTTTTCGGCATAGCGCCTCAGCAATACGTTTTTGCTTTGTACGCGATCTCCCAGTCCCCAAAGGGCATCCGATAAATTGATAAGCCATTCGCGATTGTCTGGGTCCTTTTCCAGACCTTTCAAGGCACATTGCTTGGCCTTTTCATAATCTCCAACCTCTTCATATAGCCCTCCTAAAACGCCATACATGTCTCCGGAGCGCGTATCCTGAAACAAGGATGGATGGGCGAGAATGCGTTGTATGCCGTCGGGGGTGTGCTTCAAGGCCTGATCCATGGCGGCCCGATTGGCGAGATAGCGCGGATTCAAACTGTCCAAGGTCATGGCCAGTTGAAATCGAACCGCCGCTTCGGAATATGCCGAATCTTCGGTAGCTTTGAGACCGAGGGTGTTTTCGATGGCGGCCAGAAAGGTGTTTTGTGAATTCACATTGCCTTGGTTTCCAGGTTCGAAAAGTGAGCAGGTGTCGGCCCAAGCGAGAATGGATGATTTTAAAATCGTGTCGCTGGTTTTCACGTGTAGGAAAACCAAGTTGGTATCACTCAATAACGCCAGGCCCAAATGATTTTTCGGGGGCAGGGGCGGCAAATAAAGGCGAAGGTTTCTTCCTATTTCTCCAACCTTTGCGGGAGCCATATCCAGCTTGAATAGGAATGCCAAAGCCAGGTCCAGGTCTTTGGTTGCGTAAGCCCCACGAGCAAAGCGAGTTTCGAAAACGGCGATGCGACTTCGGCGGTCGGGTAACTCAAGCGCTACGGTGCGTGGCCAACCCGGGTTCTCGCTTTGGGGTACGGACGCGGCCCATTCGCCTTCCGGCAAGGTTACTTGGCCCGCACCCGTAAATAAATGGCTTAGGCGAGCCGGCAGGGAATCGCGAGGCGAGGGTGGATGCCAGGCGAATCGCCCGTCCTCGTCAACGCCATCTGCCCGAGAAAGCGATGGCGATGCTGCTCGTGAGGGAGCACAACCCTGAAGGCCTTGGGAGATAAGTCCGACGCCAATACCAAGGCCGACCAGGATGAATATCCTGGATCGAAGTCGATCTATTTGGCGGCAAATAGGGCTTATAAGGCCAGGGCTGAAAATAGCTCCAGGCAAAAACAATTCTCCTCTCCTCCTCATCTGCGTTCTCGATCCTCGAAATAAGATACGGAATTTCCGCGACTTACGAAGTACAAGCCTAAAGGGTGTATCTATGTTTTCTTTACTCCTTATTGGGGCAGTTTTTCGCGAACTTCGTGACATGGAGCAAGGGCGTGGGTGAATTTTCAGATTTCTCAGTCCGTGCGGTAAAAGACAGTGGTGTGTCCTTACCTCAAGGAAGCGCCAATTCTGGTGAATCCCAATACAGTCTGTACCTCTTCGCTTGCCCCATGCAAGTGCAAGGGTCGGGATTTATCCCGTTCCATAATGGACAAACGGAAGAATTAAAAGAGCGTTTAACTCTTACGGCAAGCCTGGGCACCAGCGAATCGCCCGTGCCTGGGTGGCCGGCTGGAGAATGGATTTGGCAATTGCGGGGCAAGCACTTGCTTCATCCCGGCAGGTTTCATGAAGATCAGCCTATACTCGCCCAGCTCACCGAATCCGTGGGCTTGCTTGAAAACGCTTTAGCTGGCCGCCTCGATGCGACGACTTTTCGATCTCGGCTCGATCGAATTGGACTGCCGGTAGATTGGCGAAATCATTTGGCCACCGAAGTTTTTCGACATGCCGAAATGCCTACAGCCCCGGCTAAGCCGCTACACCTAGGAGGAACCGTCGATCCTCTGGCGGCCCTCCTCAATCAGGTCGACGTGGGTATGGAGTCCCCTGCTGTTGGGGCGGCTCAACAATTCATTTCCCAGGTGGGCAGCGAATCGACGGGCTTCAGTTTGGATAAGGCTAATGCCACGGCCTTACTGGAGGCCTTCCGCGCTTTTCGCAAGCATATGCAAGCCCATGCCGAACAAGCCGGTCTGGGCATTCTTTTTGGGTGGGCCGCAGGCATGTCGGCCTTAACCAAGGTCATACGAGGACGTTCTAAGCAAATTGGCTGGATGGTGGCACCACGGGCCGATGTCGAGGCAATCTCCACGGCTTTGACGGCGCATCAAGGTCCAGTTGAAATTTTGGCCATGGCAGGCTTTGAAACTTGGGATGCCCTTTGGACCCCAGCCTATCGTGCCTTGGCGGCCAAGGCTTCGCTGATTTTGGTTCAAGTCCCCGAAGGGGCTTTCGCCGAGTTTCGCGCCGAGGCCAAGTCCTCACCCTGGGCGGCCAAATTGCATCTGGTTTCAGGAGCCGTACGCTGCGCCTTTGGGGAAGAAAGCTGTGCTTTTAAGCCGGCGGCTTTTGCCTATGCCGAAGGCTGCCTAGCCCAGCAAATCAAGCCCATGGATGCGAAGCATACACGTATCGGATTGGACGATCAAGATCCCTGCCCGGGCCGCAGTGAGCGGCATGTTGCCGTAAAGCTATTACCGGAAAGCGAATGGCTGGAGCGTGCCCGCAAAGGCGAAAATTGCCTGAATGGGAAATTAGGAACAGCAAGTGTTTATTTCCTTCCCCTAGTAGCTATCGAGGCCGCTGTTTGAGTTCGAGCCAATTTTTGATTCAAATCATTTCCGGAGTGCAGGTGGGTCGCAAAATCAAGGCCGACCAAATCATTAGCATGGGCCGGGCTCCGACCAATGTGCTTTGCTTCGCAGGGCCGGACGGCACCTTGGTGAGCTCCAAGCATGCCGAAATCGTAACCGAGGGCGATCAGCTCATTTTGCGTGATCTGGGTTCGACCAATGGCACTTGGGTGAATGGTGAACGCATTACCGAGGCCTATTTGCAGGCCGATCAAATCATAAGCCTGGGCCAGAACGGACCCAAGCTACGCATTTTACCGGTGGGCCAGGCCACAGATACGACGACATTCAAACCGCAACCTTCAGCTTCAAGCACTTCGGCCCTCAAGCCCACCCAAACCCAGGTACGCACTAAAATCGATGGTCCCGGTTGGCAGCCGCCTCCCGGTTTTGGTGGGCCACCCGTGAATCCATCCGGCGCCGACGCTGGAAGTTATACCATTGGTTTGGCCCATCGCATACGTGACGACGAAGCCGGACATGAGGAAATGAATCAAGTCCTTAAGGACAGCAAGCGGGCCAATCGTCTTGCAAAGGCGGGGATTCTAAGCGGCAAGGAAGCCCGCATGATTGCGCAGGCCGCCAAATCGCATCATAGCAGTCGTCGCACGGCGAGAATAACCATCGGAGCCATAGTAGCCGTGGCTACTATCGTCGTGAGTTTCTTGGCCTGGCAAAATATGGGCTATCGCGGCAAGTTAAAGAAGCAGCAGGACTTGCTTTCCAATGTGAAGTCGCTTGAGAACGAACTTGCCTCCATGCAACCGCAAACTCCAGTGCAAGGCGATGCCCCCCTGGTCATCGATCATGAAAAGGAATTGCTAGTAGCCAAACTCCGCGCCGCTGAGCGTCAATTGGTTTCCGTGCGCACCAATTTGCAGTCGAAAGACATCATAAACACATATAAAAATCCGCTGGGTCGCGAAATACATCAAATTCTGCAGGAGTTCGGCAAGCGCGACTATATCGTTCCTGACATTTTCATTAATCAAGTTGAAAAGCATATTCAGACCTTCTCGCGCACCTCTTCGCGAAAAATTATCGAGCGCAGTTTCGAGAATAAGCCCATGCATCGTCGGGTCATTGAGGCTGAGCTTCTCAAGCAGGGTATGCCCCTCGCTTTTTTTTATGTGGCCATGCATGAGAGCATGCTCGATTCCGCCATCATTAGCCGAGTTGGTGCACGTGGGCTATGGCAATTGATGCCCGCAACTGCCCGTCAATTCGGGCTTAATGTCCCCATTAATTGGAGCGAATTGTCCGCAGAGGAGGATCCTCGCATTCACCCTCTGCAAGCCACCCCTGCGGGCGTGAAATACCTGAAGCTGCTCTATGCGGAATTTGGCGACGTGGCACTCGCCATGGCGGCTTACAATGCTGGTGAAGGCCGCATTCGCGCCGCCCTTCGCAGAATTGACGATCCAGTGAATAATCGCGACTTCTGGTATATCTATCGTATGGGCATTTTGGCAGACGAAACCAATCAATATGTGCCAAAAATTATTGCGACCATGATCCTCGATCGCAACCGAGAACGATACGGCTTTCTACCGGATCGTTCTTGAACTTTGTCGGTGTTTTGAGAACGCCCCTAACACTTTCGGACACAAAAGGCTGCTTCGGCATTTGAGTGTCAACTTTGCGTCATTGGCAGGCATGGACATTGGCACTTATATTTCGCGGGCTTTCAAACAAGCATAACCCCATTCAGGAGGTTCTTCGGTGGCTGTAAAGATCGGCATTAACGGATTCGGGCGCATTGGCCGCATGGTATTTCAGGCCATTGCCGACCAGGGCCTGCTCGGCAAGGAAATCGACGTGGTTGCGGTGGTCGACGTTTCGACTGACGCGGACTATTTCGCATATCAAATGCGGTATGATTCCATTCACGGCAAATTCAAGCATACCGTGGAAACCGCCAAGAGCGATGCGGCCAAGGAAGAAGCCGATATTCTCATCGTCAATGGCCACAAAATCAAATGCGTTGCCGCGACTCGCGAACCCGGGCAATTGCCTTGGGGCGCTCTCGGCGTGGATTATGTGATCGAATCGACTGGCCTCTTCACCGAAAGCGAAAAGGCCAAGGGCCATCTCGCCGCCGGAGCGAAGAAAGTCATCATTTCCGCACCTGCAAAGGGCGATGTGAAGACCTTGGTCGTGGGCGTGAATGAAAACGAATACGATCCCGCGACGCATCATATCGTTTCCAATGCTTCTTGCACCACGAATTGCCTCGCTCCTCTCGTGCATGTGCTGCTCAAAGAAGGTATCGGTATCGAAACCGGCCTCATGACCACCATTCACTCCTATACTGCCACGCAAAAAGTGGTGGACGGCCCTTCCAAAAAGGATTGGCGCGGCGGACGTGCAGCGGCCATCAATATCATCCCTAGCACCACTGGCGCTGCTAAGGCTGTGGGCGAAGTTTTGCCTGCTACCAAGGGCAAGCTCACCGGCATGGCTTTCCGCGTGCCCACTCCCGATGTCTCGGTTGTGGACTTGACCTTTCGCTCGGTGCGCGACACTTCCATTGAGGAAATCGACGCCTTGCTCAAAAAGGCTTCGACGTCTTATCTCAAGGGCATACTCGGCGTGACCGATGAGGAATTGGTTTCCACCGATTTCATTCATGATCCCCGCAGCTCGATTTATGACTCCTTGGCAACCTTGCAAAACAACTTGAAGGGCGAAAAGCGCTTTTTCAAGGTGGTTTCCTGGTATGACAATGAATGGGGCTATAGCAATCGCGTGGTGGATTTGCTGAAGCATCTCGCCGCTAAGGATGCCGGGAAGTAAGCTTTCGGTCCTGTGACTCATGACCGCCTCGGTTTTGGCCGAGGCGGTTTTCCTTTTCCTTTTTCGACCGCGTCTCGCGGCGGAACATTCTTCACCCTTCTCCGGTCCCAACTCGCGGAGCACTCCATGGCCAAGCTATTCATCGAAGACCTCCAGGTTCAAGGCAAGCGCGTCATCATGCGCGTCGACTTCAACGTCCCCCTGCAAGATGGGCAAGTCGACAATGACAAGCGCTTGCGCGAGTCCTTGCCTTCCATCAAGTACTTGGCAGGCAAAGGTGCGCGCACGATTTTGATGTCGCATCTCGGACGCCCCAAGGGCGTTACCGAAGGTTTGCGCATGGCCCCCGTGGCTAAGGCACTTTCGGCCTTGCTCGGTCAGCCCGTTAAAACCGTGAGCGATTGCATCGGGCCTGAAGTCGAGGCCGCCGTGGAAGGCTTGAAAAACGGGGAAGTTCTCCTTTTGGAAAACCTTCGCTTTCATGCCGAAGAAGAAAAAAACGATCCGGCCTTCGCCCAGAAATTGGCCAAGCTCGCTGAGATTTATGTGAATGACGCTTTCGGCACGGCACATCGTGCCCATGGCTCCACCGAAGGCATTACCCATTATCTCAAGGTCAATGCCGCCGGCTATTTGATGAAGAAAGAGCTCGACTTTTTGGGCGGCGCCCTCGACCAACCCAAGCGTCCTTTTGTTTCCATCATCGGCGGCTCGAAAATTTCGGGCAAAATCGACGTCATCGAAGCCTTGCTTCCCAAGGTCGATAAGCTGCTCATTGGGGGCGGCATGGCTTATACGTTTTTGAAAAGCCAAGGCGAAGAAATCGGCAAGTCCCTTTGCGAAAAGGACAAGATTGAATTGGCGGGCGATTTGCTCAAGCGTGCGGCCGGAAAAATTCAATTGCCTGTTGACTATAAGGTGACGACCTCGCTCGACTTCAAGGCCTTGAAGCTCGGCTCACCCCTGAAAACCGTGATGCGCGGCGCTTTGCCCGCTGACATGGAATCCGTGGACATTGGACCGGAAACCGTCGCCCTTTATTCCTCCATCATCAAGGACGCAAAAACCGTGGTGTGGAATGGCCCTATGGGCGTCTTTGAAATCGAAGAAAGTGCCGTTGGCACTTTCGGCGTAGCTCAGGCTTTGGCCGATGCCACGGCTAAAGGCACCATCACCATCATCGGCGGCGGTGATTCGGCTTCGGCAATTGAAAAAGCCAATCTGGAAGCCAAGGTTTCGCATGTCTCTACAGGTGGCGGCGCCTCCTTAGAATTTCTAGAAGGCAAAACCCTTCCCGGCGTAGCCGCTTTAACCGACAAATAACGACTTAGTCACCGAGGGTAATACGCATGCGACGCAAAATCATCGCTGGCAATTGGAAAATGAACAAGACCGTGGACGAGAGCGCTCGCCTCGCCACGGAATTGGTGGCTGCCGTGTCAGGCAAGACCGTGAATTGCGAAATCGTGATTTGCCCCACCTTTTTAGCTCTTGATCGCATCTCCGCCATCGTAAAGGGCACCCAGGTTTTGCTCGGTGCACAGGACGTGCACTGGGAAGGCCAAGGCGCATTTACCGGCAAGGTTTCGACGGATATGCTCAAATCCCTCGGCGTTCAGTTTGTGATACTCGGGCACAGCGAGCAGCGCAGCTTTTTCGGTGAAACCGATGAAACCGTGCGGCGAAAAGTGGGTAAGGTTTTGGCTGAAGGCCTAAAGCCCATCATTTGCGTCGGAGAAACTCTGGCGGAGCGTGAAGGCAATCGCACCGAAGCTGTCGTAGCCACCCAAATGAAGGCTGCGTATGCGGGCCTCACGGCCGAACAAGCCTTGAATACCGTGATTGCCTATGAACCCGTTTGGGCCATCGGCACGGGCCGCACCGCCAGCGACGCACAGGCTCAAGAAGTGCATGCCTTCATTCGTGGTTTATTGCTGGCCCAATTTGGACAGGTCGTCGCTTCCGCCCTACGTATTCAATATGGCGGGAGCATGAAGGCTGAAAATGCCCAGGGTCTTTTGGCCCAAAATGACGTGGATGGCGGATTGATCGGTGGCGCTGCCTTGAAGGCTGACGCCTTTATGGGTATTATTTCCGCCGCTTAAAACCTGGTCAAGCTAAGGCAAAACTAAGGGAACGCGAAGGCAAAAAATTATGGGTCTTCTTTTCACCATCTTGGTCATCTTGCACGTGGTGGTGTGCCTTTTCTTGGTGCTTTTGGTCATGTTGCAGAATGACAAGGGCGGTGGCTTGGCCGGCGCTTTCGGCGGCATGGGCGGCGGCGCAGCCTTTTCAGGCAGCAGCACAGCGACTTTCTTGACCAAATTGACTTGGTATTTCTGCCTTGGCTTTTTTGTCCTGATTCTCAGCCTTGGTGTCATTGGCACCAAGCGTAGCGGTGCTCGAATGGGTGAATCAGAATTGAAGGGCGCTTCGAAGGGCATTTCCAATGCCTTGCCGAAGACGGCGCCCGCAGCCGGGGCCATTCCTGGTTTAGGTGGGGGAGAGGCTAATCAAGCCATCCCAGGCCTGCCTGCTGCACCTGCCAAGAATCCGTAACCTCTACGGATAGCGGGTGATACCGCTTGGCTGAAGTCTTTTGCGGTCGTGGTGAAATTGGTAGACACGCCAGCTTGAGGTGCTGGTGGGGGCAACCCCTTCGCGGTTCAAGTCCGCGCGACCGCACCAATATTTTTACAATCCGGGTAGCCTTCTCATTTCCGGTAAAGTCCGTTTTCATTCGTCCGTTTTCATTTCCCATTATCATTCCCCATTTTCCCTACATTGTGACCCCATGATTTTGGACTGGCGTTTGGCCTTAATGGCCTTGATTCCCAAAAACCATTTAAGTCGTTGGGTTGGCTGGGCGGTGCGCCGTCCATGGCCTTTCGGTTTGCATACCCAGATTCGGGACACCCTGATTCGACTCTATCGCATTGATGTCGATGAAGCCGAATTTCCTCTGTCGCATTATTCGACCTTCGGCCAATTTTTTATTCGGAAGCTGAAGCCGAGCGCGCGTCTTATCGCACCCGTGTCTCTGATCTCCCCGGTGGACGGCCTTGCGACCTTGCGTGGACCGATACAAGCCCAAGGTCGGCTTTTACAAGCCAAGGGCATAGAGTATGCCCTCTCCGATTTTTTGCCTCCAGGTTGGCAGCCCGAAGATTTCTCAGGCGGCACCTTTATCACAATCTATTTGGCGCCCTACAATTATCATCGCATTCACTCGCCCTGCGAGTCGGAAATCACCCGTATTTCCCATGTGCCTGGGGCCTTATGGCCAGTGAATTCTTGGAGCGTACGGGGCGTGCGTGACCTTTTCGTGCGCAATGAGCGCGTCTTGGTGGGCTGCGAGCATCCCCAGGGGAAGGTCGTGGTGGCCATGATAGGCGCCACCAATGTTGGCCGCATTACCTTGGACGCCATTCCCGGCTTTTGTGCGAATTCCGCCGGCATCACGGGTGAACGTGAAATTCCCTTGCCTGGAGGACGTCCCTTGCCCGTGGCCAAAGCCGGTGGCCTGGGATGCTTTGAAATGGGATCGACCGTGGTTTTATTGCTTTCCCGTACTTGGTCGCCCAAGCTTTTACCCTGGGTGCTGGAGGATAGCCCGCGCAAGATTCGCCTGGGGGAGGCCATGGTTGGCGAATGACGGCCTTGCTGGGGACACTAGGCGATAAAAGGCTTAGCGCCAATATTCAGGCCTATGTTTCGCAGCGTGCGGACATAATTCCCGATTGGTTTCCCTTATTGCCCTTTGAACCTGCCAGCGAGCGTGGTTCGGCCTTTTTGCTTTTCGCCGCGGCATTGAAAGGATTGATACCCGAGTCCAAAATGGGCGACTTTTTGCTTTTACTTTGGGATCGATTCGGAATTCAAATTTTCCGACTCAGCCATAGGCCCTATGAAGATTTGACTGCCTTTCTTTCTGGGGTAGAAGGCCTTCCGGAAAGTTCGCTGATCCGGATTCCCGGGGTCTTACGGAGCGTGACGGATTTTTTTTTTCGAGAAGGATCCGTTCTTCGGTTTCTCGCCCGTTTAAAGCATTTCGAAGAAGGTGTGAACCAATTGGCCGAGTCCCTGTTTTGGATGGGGAAAAACTCGGAGTATCGCAATAAGCCGCGCTATTTCTTTTGGCTTTGCGAACGCGTCCATTTGCTTCCGGCCCATTTGAGCGAAGCAGGCTTCCCCCCAGTCAGCATGGGTGTATCTCGTTTTGTTTATGAATTTGGGACACTTGCGACAAAAAAAAAATGGAAGGCGGCCTTGCCCGACCATAAACTAAGGCTTGGAGCCGCCATGGCGAAAGAAATATCACCGCATTCAGCATGGAATGCGGTCTTGCCTTTGGATGAGTTTCTGGAGCGTCGTGGACCCAATGCCTTTGCCTGTCAACAAGTGCGCCAGGGCTGCGGAAATTGCCCTTTGCAGCGGCATTGCTCCATTGGAAAAGGGATGAAAATATGAGGTGGTGGATTGGCCTTGGCCCAGGCTCCGCCTTAGCGGCTTGGATAGGCCTGACCTACTGTGTTGGTGAAAACAAAACTGCGAATCCGGTGCCGGAATGGAAAAAAGCACCGATGCTCCTCGAAAGTACGACCATGGAATCCTTGGATTCCGCTTTGGGTTTGATTTATCCAGAAGGGAGCATATTGCCTTCGCCGACCCATCTCAGTCATTGGACTATTGGAAATGGGGGTGAATCTTTAAGGCTTGCCCTTTGGCGCTTTGACTCGCCGCCCGATGCCTATCTCGCCTGGCTAGCCTTGCCCGGAGCATTAAGTCCGGGTCGCGATTTTAAGCTGGGGTCGGGTAGTCAATTTCTAAACCATGCGAACTATTTGCTGCAGTTGAGCTTTTCCGGAAGCCGATTATTATCCAGGGAAGAAATCGAGAATGGATTCACCTTTTCTGACTGGAAACCGAATCAAGAAGCGGAGTTCGCGCGCATTTTTTTGCAACAAAATCGAATCAAGTATAGTGGCATTACCCTCGAAGAATATTTTTTGGGTTGTCTTTGGCAAGTTCCGCTATATGGCATGAAATACCAATGGTATGGGGATACCGTGCAGGCTTTTATAGCCGGACCGCAAGATTCTTCGTTTTGGGAGCAAAACCCATTTCAGCTACCGACAAAGG
>JAYUVP010000275.1:0-4827 GCA_043753995.1 Fibrobacterota bacterium | reverse complement strand
GAATCGTAGGCGTCCAGGTCATGGAATAGGGTCCGGGATAGTAGGCCGATCCCAACAAGGAACCATCGGCATAAAACACAACTCGGCCGGCAAATCCATCCGGATCTTGCAAGGTCGCAGTCAAGGTCACGGACCCCGGAAATGGCAAATAAGCCCCATCCAATGGCGAGGTTAAGGTCACGGTTGGAATTTGTCCCACCCCCACCGTAATCGCCGTAGACGTGGTCGAAAAGCCTTGGCTATTGGTTGCCACCGCCGTCAGGGAATGGCGACCTGGCGTGGCACCGGCCCAATTCAAGGTATAGGGACCGGCGATGGATTCGCCGATTTTGACGGTACCGTCGAAGAATTCCACCCGGCTAATGCTGCCTCCCGTCTGAGTGGCTACGGCGGTCAATAACAAGGCGCTGCCTGCAGGATAAATAGTCGCGGTGGGAGTCGAGAGGTAAACCGTGGGCGGCAAAACAACCTGGATAGAGACAGGCGCCGATTCCGTGGAAGCGCCGTTATTGTCGTAAGCTCGGGCAGTTATCGAAAAGGTCCCCGCCGTGGAAGGAAACCAGGAGTATTGCCAAGTTGAAACTGTGTACGAAGTGCCGATTAAGGCTGTTCCCTGATAATATTCAACACGCGCCACGGTTCCATCCACATCGGAAGCTGTGGCCGTAAGGAGGAGGGTCGCGGAAGCTCGGACGATGGCGCCCTGACTTGGTGCGGTAATGGTCACGGTAGGAGGGGAGGTGGGAGTCGCCGAAACCACCGAGGAGAAATTCGACTCCACTCCAGAAGCATTGACGGCGGAAACCGCGAAATAATAAATCGTTCCATTTGTTAGCCCGGTCACGGTCAAGGTGGTATCGGTCAAAGACGCGGTAGAATCGCGTAGTATCAAATTTCCAGGAGAAGTGCCGACATAAATGCGATAGCGAAGAAAAGGCGTGTGCTTGGTTTGTCTCCAAAGCAAGCCGACATTCCCATTACCCCCTGTCGCCTGCAATCCCTGTGGAGCCAAGGTATCAGGGCCGAAGGCGATATAGGTGTTCGCCGCTGGAAAATCCGTGGCTGAATTCAAGGTGGAAATGCCCAAGGCCTGTGAACCTGTCGTTCCATCGATAAAACTACGAGACCCAATCCACCGGCCTTTGAGGCCTATGGAAGCGCTGGAACTGGGATTGGAATTTCCCGGACCGACCTGATCGCCATAGACGAATTGGATTTGGTTGGAGGTTTCGAAGAGCTTGACTTGGAAATGAATTCGGGATCTCGGAGCCGTGACATAAGAAGGAAAACCAGAATATTGAATAGTCACCACGCGATTGGGTGAGACGCCCGAAGTCAACCACTGGACGGTGGAGGTATCATCGTCGATCAAATCGTCCCACCAGGGAGCAATAACATTCACCGGAGAACTACTGGTGAATAAAAATGGATTGGTAACGCTGGTGATCAAGCTCGTGCTGAAACCTAATAGGCCATTGGTAGAAAAATAGACAGTACGGTAAGATAAGGAATCATAGGTGAAAGCGAAGGGAATGGTAAACGAACTGTATGCATTGTCAGTGGCGCTGAAAGTCACCGGCGTGCCTGTAATTGGCGTATAAGTTGTCACGCCTCTAGACCACAAATAGGAAAGCCCAAAGGCCGATTGAATCCCAGCCACCAAGGCCAGCAACAAGGCCCATCGAATTGCGCGTATTGCATTTTTCATGATTTATTGCGCCATTTCTTGAGGAGCGACAAGGGTAAAACCCAACATGACCGAAGCGGTCCACATGCGCACCGGAATTTCAGGCGCATAGGAATTGAGATTGGCTGCACCTACCGACGAGCGCCATTCCAAGAATAGCCCGCCCATTCGCCAAACCATCCCTAGGCTAGGGCCATAATCGAAGCGGGAAAACTCACTCGCCGAAATATTGCCTTGCCAATCACCCCAATCCTCCTGATGCTGCGCATCCAGGAGCACTGCGGCATAGCCTCCTATCAAGGCATATACCTGAAAAGGGGATGTCGCCTTTAATAGGCGAATTCGAAGAAAAAGCGGGCACTCGGCATAGTCGAGCTTTAATTCATCAAAGTGATCCTCAAAAGTCCATCGCACACCTTTGCGCGAAAAAAGCAAGTCGCCTTGTAGTGCCACTTTCGGAGTCAAGTCCCATAAGGCTTGGACACCGGCTTGCATATAATTCCAGGCAAAGCGGGTATCGGGATAGCCATTCGGGTCCGCCTGGTAAAAGTCGGTGGCATTGACCCCGGCTTTCACGGAATAGGCGAGGTTTTTCACCCAATTCTCCTGATTTTCCACGAGGGGTTTGACCAAAAGTTTGGCCACATGACTCCTCACCTTGGCACCCCAGCGATCGGTGACTTCGCAATGGTATTTGCCTCCCTGTTTCAGGTGGGTTGGCACCAAGACATAACTGGCCGATTGGGCACCCTGGATGGGCTCGCCATTGTGAAACCACTGATAGTTCAACGGCGGTATGCCTTCAGCGACGATAGCGAAAGTCACCTCGCCACCAATGGGAGCAATGGTGTCATTGATTTGCCGCCGAATCACGGGCTTCATCTTGCCTTTGACCTGAATACGTATGGTTTCGGTGGCGATAATATCGCCATTGTCGAGCTTGGCCTCGGCGCGGAAAAGATGGGTACGCACATCTTCGAGCGTGGTGATGAATCGATAGGCCGCGGAATCGGCCGAAGGCACCGGCATTTCATTGCGCTTCCAATTCCACTGCGCCTTTATTCCCGATGGGAATTGATAATGCAAATCCACCGAATCGCCCGCCCAAATCACAGCCTTCTCAGGTTGTCCCGACAAATGCGGCCAGGATATTTCACCCGTCGCCTTAAATCCATCCAACCGCAATGCCGCAGTCCTTGCTAGCACGGTGGTGCCGGAAATGTAAAGCATACCGATTCCAGTCACTCGCGTGAGGGCACGGGTTTGCAAATAGGTTTCCAAGGGATCGGTGATTAGCCAATTCCCGGTTTCAATGGGATACCATTTCATGGTATTGAGCTCAAAGGAGGAGCCACCGACGAGTTGCCTGGAACTTCGCATGAATTGGTGTTTTCCATCCGGCCCCAGATAGCGCAACAAAGCAAATAAGCCGCCCGAAGAATCACCCGACGATGGATTGATGATTTTCGGAGACAATTCTATGCGGATTTGCGAGGCAAAGGCACCTTCAATCCAAAAATCATCGCGATAGGCTAAAAAGCAAGAACGATATTCCTCACTGAGTTTACGCGGAAGAAAGAAAAGCTGATCCTTGGTGGCATCAATTTTTAATTGCCCGGTCTCACCATCGCGTCCTGGAATTTCGGTTTGCTTACCCGGGCTGAAAATGCCGCCGCGAAAGGTCGACGTTTGAAAATGCCAAAGCGAATCGTTTGGAGCCTTGAAACCGTCTAAGACCAGGTTCAAAGGTGTAGAATGAGCCATTCCCACGGCAAGAGGAAGCCAAAACACGCAAAGGACAGGGACCCGCAAAAATTTCATTTTGGTCTTTATTTTTAAAAGGCAGCGATGTGATCTGAAACGCGGCAATGAATTTAAGCAAAATCAAGAGAGAATGGAATGGATCCGTCACTGACGGAATTCTTTACAAGATGGGCAATGAAATTCTGGCCTAGGTCGAAGGCTAATGAATTTACTTAGGCTGCGGGTATGGCCTTACCTGTTTGATAAATAGAGATCGGCTTCCTGAGTCGAGTTTGAATTCGAGGTCGAGGGCGAAGGACGGATCTCGCGGATCTTTGTCATATAGCATGGCGAAGCGATATTGTATTTTGGCGGCAAGTTCGCCGAGTTTCGCGATTTCACTTCCGGTCATGATAGGCAACTTCGCCGAGAGACTTGAATAGCGCTGCCGAATCACGGTCCCGCCAGCCAGGGTGAATATTTCTGGCAAAGAACCCTCGAGCGGATTGGTCACGGATGCTTCACCCAATTGGACATTCACATAAAAGCCATCGAATGCTGGGTCGGCGATATTGCGAGTAATCAGAACGCCGTTGGCGGCCTCGGCGGTGAATGCCGGATGAACCGCCACACCCATATAAATCTTGCGATGATCCATGTGTCGGAACGACCTTTCTTCGAAGGCCCGCCAATTCCAAACACTGGCCCAGACTTTCCGGATTTCTGATGAGGGTAATTCCGGTCCGCTGGCATCGGCTCCTGTAGAGCTATACAGTCCCGCACCGCTGAAATCTTCGAGATCCTCGGCATTGGTGCTGGAACGCAGCCTCACCCGTTTCCCGCGAAACAGGCTGTCAGTAAAACTGTCTAGGCTGCGGGCGAATGCGTTATCTACAGGAAGGTGACGCATCATATATCGCAAACCATCCAGCGATGCCTCACGGAAACGCGAATCGGCCTGGAACTGCGCATTTACCAAAAGAGAATCGATGAACACACGGATTGTGGCATTGTCAGCGCAATACGGGCTTCGATGGGCTGCCACCTTCGCACAGACAATACCGTCGCGGCCTTCCTGCCTACAATCGGAGGCCGCCGCATCGCATACCACCCCGGTCAACTTGGCGTATCCGAGAAAATCGGCATAGCGCGAAAAGGGCACGGCGAAACCTTCGGGCGCATTCCCGCCGAGCAGCTTGGATAACTCAGCGAGATTCGCCGCCTTCACCCCGATGCGCGTCCGATCGCCGAAACCGAGCCGCGAAAAAGGCTCCATCGCCGGGTTCAAAAGATTGGGATCGGGAATCACCGGCGTTCCCGGGTTGAGCTTTTCCCAGAAGCGTTCCGCGTCTGCAAGGGTGGCTTTTTCAAGCACAAAGGTGTCGGCAGTGACCTTG